>JAZRWV010000510.1:0-7539 GCA_045599925.1 Myxococcota bacterium | reverse complement strand
ACCGGAATCTTCCGGCAGAAACCTCTTCACTCAAGTCGAGGTGTGTGGCGACGACGACTTTGACATCGACGTGTCGACGGGTTTCGTGAGCAGCACCAACACGTCGGACCATTTTATCCTGGAGGAAGAGTAGAAGTTTTCGCTGATTTTCGAGGGATAAATTGCCGATTTCATCCAAAAATAAAATACCGCCATCTGCTTCTTCAATAAGCCCCACGCGATCGTGAACAGCCCCCGAATATGCACCTTTTACATGACCAAAAAGCTCGCTTTCAACCAGAGAATCAGGAACAGATGACAAGTCGAGTGTCACCATATTTCGTCGTCCGCTGAGCGGATATATGATCTGTTCCACCAATGAACTCTTACCGGAACCGCTTGGCCCGGTAATAAAAACTGTTCTTGGTCCCTGGCTCATAATCTCAATTTGTCGGCGAACTGACTGAATTTTTGAGGAAGTCCCCCAAAAATACCCCTGTTCGACAGGAGAGTCCTGTCCCATTCGAATGATGCTTTCAACGCGAGCTGCGAGGGCTTCAAGGCTATCATCGTCATCGACAAACTGAAGTCCTTCAAGGCCTTCCAAAAGGCTTGACGCCCCTTCAGGAAGTCGGCTTCTGGCCGTCATCAACACAATTGGAATGTGACAAAATTCCGGCATCCGACGCAATTGTCTGGCAATAATCAACCCCTGCAATGCCTTGACATGGTCTTCCTTATTCAATGCAGGAAGTTCCGGTATCCATACGAGTTCTTCCGCATCCAAATCATCAAAACGAACGTCCATGAGCAAAGCATCGACGCATTTGTTCTCCTCTCGCGCTTTAATCAGTCCATGAATGACATCGTGATAGTTGCGTGCACGACGGTTTTCACAGGATTCGCGACATTCGCACGATTCGCACTCACAGCTGCGTCCACAAACAGTTGCCCAAGAAAAACGCTTTTTAAATGTTGCGTGCATCTGAAGACGATCAATTGACATCAAATGGTCGTCAACGACGAGCAAACGCATTTTTCGGTTCTGGCCGGACATTTCCGAAATCCGAGACTCGACAGCCTCTCTGGACTTTTTGTCATATTCAGCATTGATTTGCGACGTTTTCGTCACAACATCAGCATCCGATTTGGGAGACAGAAAGTCAAAGAAACTCAGTGCAGCCTCTTCATCATCAACGACATTAGCTTTGGAAACCTGCTCACATACAGTTTCGAACTGATGAACTGCATCCACGACCTGATGAAGCTCTTCAATCACTTCGTCAGGAACAACCCCAACATTCAGTAGTTGTTTTTGAAGTTGTTTTTCCCGTTTTGAGATGGCTGTACAAAGCTTTTCGATATGCGTCAGGGAATTATCCAGTTCGGGCATCCATCCATCATCGCGGCGAAGCTTAAATCCCCAAACAGCCCCAATACGACACAACCCAACAGACGAATCAAAGAGTCGGCGCATCAAAACACGAGATGCACCGGCATCAAGTTTTTGGCCTGAGTCTGGAATATCAAGATGTTTAATCAAATCATGGCGAACACGACGCGCCATCTCTATTGGTGTCATTTTTTATCAAATTGTGTTCCAGCCACTTTTTCAGTTGCTGACATGTAAACCCAATAACTGTAACCGAAATACTCGCCAACAACCCCGAAAGTCATAATATGACTCTATTATCCTCTGATAAACAGCCCCCCATTGCTTATATCACACATTTGAAAGGAAAATGTCAGAGAAGCAGTTTTCTTTTGAATGAAAAACAAAAAAAAATCATATAATTCAAATTCTTTAGGCAATTTTTGCACAATATTTTTTATTAGCAATTACCAAATCATGGTTTGCTGTGATAGTGTAATAATGCTTTTTTGCGTCTTTTTTCTAAGATAAAAAAATGGTTGATTCTGTGTTCGAAAAATCACTGAAAATCCTTGCGACATTATCGTTTAGCCTGCTGCTGTGCACACCTGGTTTTGCCCAATCCGATCTGACCTGTCAATCGGGCAGTGGCGTTTGGCAAAATACATCTCAACATCTTCAAATTGATGGCGTTTTATGCGCATCTGCAGGGGAAAGTCCTGACTTTTATCGCCTCAGTTTTGATGAAAATAATGGTCTGTTTGCACCAACAATTCCCAATTTATCCGGAGACCTTCGATACCTTTTTGCCTCACCACAGGTCATTTTCTACACTGATGATACAGCAGTTTATGCACTGGAACGCGAACACTTTAAAGTGATCTGGCATATGCCATGGAAAAATGCGCAAAAGCTTCCGCTCGATCCCAGTGACAATGGACATTTTGCCATTTGGTCAAAAGGAGACAATGGCTCAGAAATTCATCTTCTTCGAACAGCCAGTGGTCGGGTTGAAGAAGAAATGTCAGCCCAGCTTGGTCCGGAGCCCCCTCTTCAGATTGTCTGGCAACCCAAACGTCTCGTCATTATTGAAAAAGACAAAATGACTTACTGGCCACGACCAGGCATTCCACTTCCTGCCGATCCAAACAATCCAACAGAACAACCGAATACACCAGCCGATTGGAAAACATCCCCCGTTGTCGAATCCATTTCTCCCTCCCTGAGTGAAGGGGAATATGTTTTGGATCCAAATGGGCTAATGGTATTGAACCGTTCGGCAAAGAAGTTATCCTATTACAGATTCAACACCAGCTCATGGACAACAGCCCGGATCAATGCAACAGCATCTATTCATGCACTTGGCAAAGGCACTGAATACGCAATGGCTGTCACCATTGATATGAATACCGTACGAATTGTTGCCAGACTCGGTTCGTTCCTGCAGAATCGTTTTGAAGCCAAATACTGGAAACTTCCCGGCACTGAAGATACCATTACAGTCATTGGCCAGGATGACATCGCCGCACTTGACGGGGGAACAGACAACAGAATCCAGACCATTGACACAACGGAAATGACCTGGAAACGCCTTGCTCTCATTGACTTTACGTCTCCAGGGCGAATTGCTGAACTCGTCCAGGACGAGCTTATCACAATTCATCCGACCGGAAATGACACCATCGTCTTTTGGAATGCCAGAACGGGCTCTAAACTTGATGCACTCAGTGCCGAAAAACTATCAGATTTCGGACCTGTCAAATCGGTTCAGTCCATTCCGGGAATTCATCGCTATAAGCTCATTACTTCTCAAAATGGAATGTTCATCATTTATGACAAACATTCCAAAACGCTTTCCAAACCACTGCCATTTGAAAGTGTTCCATGGTCTGATCTTCCAAAAGCCATCGACGTATTGCCGGAGGCAATGATCATTCATTCCGACAAGGTCAATCCATCTCAATGGGATATTTATCCAGCCGACAGTCATAAAAAAATTTATTCCAAAACACTGTCTGACCTAAAAGCAGAGTCATTTGGCGAACTTCAGACACCTCAGGAAAAATGGTACGGCTACTGTTTGAATGATAATGACTGTTTTGTTTCAACACCAACTCCGCCGGAACAAACCAAAAAAGCGCCATCTGTAATCACAATGGATGACACGTTTTCTCATGCACCAAATGCCTTTTCCTGGTTCCTGTGTTTCCTGGCATTTCTGGCGATGTTTGCAGTCATGCTCTGGCGCCACGGATTCGGCAAAAAATCACTTCTCAAAGCAGAAATACCTGAAGATGATTTAGGCCTCACGCCCACCGATATTTTTGACAATTACAACCGTCGCTATATTTCAGATCGAGACAATCGATTTTTCCTGGCACCACATTTCTATTCGACGCCGTTATTCCGCGTTCTTCTCAGCGTTCTGCTCGGCCCGGCAATTGGACTTGCCATTGTAGCACACGTCTTTTATGACGATACGTTCATCACCTTTATTTCGTGGATTATCGTACTCGGTATGCCCATCTCTGCCATTACATGGATTGCGACATCATGGACATACTGGAACAGATATTATTTACTGCGTTTTGGCGGGCTCACAGAAGGCAAATGGATCAACTGTGCGCAGACAAATCCCTCTATTGTGTATGAACCCGTCCAAGGAAAAACTTACGAATTATCACGCAATCAGTGGAGCCGTGTCGACTTTGTTCCGCTTGTTCTGTTCGATCCGGCCAGACCCCAATTTGCCATTCAATATACAGGCGTTGTCAGCCATTCAATCAGCAAATATGGCGATTTAACAGCATCTCCAATGCCTGCATGTGCATTTGATTTCCACAAGCTATGTTTTGTACTCGGAATCCTAGCCGTGACGCTCGTCTCCACCCAGCTTCTATTCCAACATGCTTATCCCAATCCGCTCAGTGCATGGAAACTCGATTCAATTGCACAGGAAGTACCTCCTGAATCAGAAGACATGACATTTACAATCGCCTGTCTCAATGCTTGCGATGATGATGACGAGGCCTGTTCTAGCCAGTGTCACCAGCGTCAGCTCAAGCTCGTTCTTGAACAGGCCGACATGCCCCTCGATTCAGACCCAGTCATGACAACTGCCGAATTCCTCAACAACTATCGCAATGAAATCGCGAAAGCTCGCTCTATTGCCCTCGAACAACCAGAGCTTTCATGCGACGAGCGAGAATCCCAGCTTGCAACAATCGCCCTCTGGCCTGACAAAATTACAGCGGCTTTCTGGAATATTTATGGAAATATCGACACTTTCTATGCCGCAGAACTCACCGACATTTATGAGGGCCTTAAGAAAGATGCCGATACATTCAAGGCTCTTTGCGATCTTGATGGTGCATGCGCAAAATCATCAGCCAACTGCCCTGTCCCCCCCCAGTGTCCGGGACGCATCACCTCATTAAAGACGAGAATCTGCGCCTTCCATAATGCACTCAATGTTCCGGAGCTCAACATCAACGAATATGATTTAACCAACATCAATGAAGAATAACGGCGTAGCCGTACTACGACAAAATCATATTGAATCAGCCCCCAAACCGCGCCTGCGGCGCGGATAAAAAGGTGGGGATTCGCGGGATCCCCCGATAGCGCCTGGTGGCGCAATCAGGGGCTATTTATATCCCCCCCGCTGGGGTTCGAGGGCGCGCATCCCATAACAAATAAGAACAACGCAAAACGAAAATCAATCCCGTTCAATTCGGTGTTGCCTGCAACACCGCAATGTGGAATTGCACATTGAATCAGCATCGTTCAAAGACGATCGAACACCATTCGCCTTTTACGACATGCGAGATTTTACGCATTGGAATACCCTCTAAAAATGCCTCTTCGACGTCTTCGCGTTCTTCGGCAAGAATGCCTGAAAGGACTAGAGTTGCACCGGGCTTGCAGGCATTTTTCATATCTTCTTTCAATGCCTTGAGAACGGAAGAAATAATGTTGGCAACGACGAGGTCATATTTCTCTTCCACATCCCAGATATCGGTGTCATCGAACAGACAATTGACGTGATTAAACTCGCCATTTTCGCGGCTCACATCGATACAGATGGGGTCATTATCGACACCGCGAACGGTTGGAATACCGCAAAGACTTGCCGCAATGGACAACACACCGGATCCACAGCCGACATCAAGCATAGATTCGATGTGTTTTTCGGAAGAAATGCGGTCAATGGCCTGAATGCAGAGCTGTGTTGTTTCATGCAATCCGGTTCCAAAAGCCATTCCTGGTTCGATGACGAGCACCTGAACGCCTTCGGCTGGCGTGTACTCACACCAGGGCGTACGAATGGCAATGCGGGGAGAAACCTGAGCTGGTTTAAACCAGGCTTTCCAGCCGTCTTTCCAGCTTTGATCGCAGAAGGAATCGATAGCTGTTGTCACGGAAACACCGGACTTGCGGGCCTGCTGTTCAACAGATGTGCGAACTTCAGCAGCTTCTACCGCCTGTGTCTGTTCAAAATAACACTGCAGGCGTTTGGTGCCGTCTTCAAGTTCCTTGCCGTCCAGAGTCGTCGAATCCTGTTCATTAATCGTTGCAGCCCCGTTTGCATACAAAAGGGCATACAATTCCTGTTCGAAAAAGAAAAGTTCGACATGCTCGTCATCCGGGCAGGGATAGGTAATAGAAAGTCTGATCCAGGATTCTTCACTCATAATGCTTTATCGATGTAAAAATAAAAAAGAAAATTCGTGCGTATTGCAAAGCAATAGCACGAACGAGGCGGCCGTATTGCCAAAGGCAAAAGGACGCCAAACCAAGCGCACATATATGCTTTGAAACCGCCAATGTCATCAGTTAATGAATGCCGGTCGCGAAAAATGGCTGTTTATCCTGTCAAAACCTCATTTGAACCATCACAACATTTCATCTCGCTTTTTTTTTTTTTAACTGTACTTGAATTTTGACCACATTCATTTATAATAGCTCTGAGTGTTGTCTCAAAATCCAACGAACTTAGTCGAAATTAAGGCTGTATTATGAAAAATATAAAAAAATTAACGGCTCTTGTTTTGGGCGGCATTGGTGCAATATTTGGACTTCAGTCGTTATCTGGCTGCAGTGAGGATGTCAATTCGAAACCGGTTGTCAAACTCACACAGGAACAAATTAAAGACTGCTGCGGCGACGATGACGGAACAAACGCATATGCCAAATGCATCCAGAACTATCAGAAAAACGGAGTCTGTTCCAAAGAGAAAGAACCAGAGCCCATCGCCTATTATGGACCTGCACCTACTCCCGTACCCGAAAAAGACATTGCCGACTGCTGCAGTGATAAAGCGGATACCGACTATCTGGACTGTGCCAATAAATTCAACAACTACTGTGATGACAAGCAGTTCAGCGAGTCCATGAGCCTTGAGGCTTGTGTTGCAGAGTTCAAAAAGGCAAACAAGTGTGACGTCATGGAGCCGGTTTACGGCATGCAGCCCCTTCCCGTGCCTGATGAAGACATTGCCGACTGCTGCGGTTTCAAATCAGATCCAGGCTATCAGGAATGCGCCGATAAATTCAAAAACTACTGTAATGACAAGCAGTTCAGCGAGTCCATGAGCCTTGAAGCTTGTGTCGAAGAATACAAACAGACGAACAATTGTGATGTGCCCGTGCCTGAATACGGCATGATCCCCGTCGAAGAGTGCTGCGGCTCCAAAACGGATTCCGATGAATACAAAGCCTGTGTTGATTTTTACAATAAAACCGGCGAGTGTGATAACAACTCGACGGTCTACGGTCCGGCCCCCGTCCCCGTGCCAGATACCGATATCGCCGACTGCTGCGGTTTCAAATCAGAACCAGGCTATCAGGAATGCGCCGATAAATTCAACAACTACTGCGATGGCAAACAATTCTACGAGTCCATGAGTCTCGAAGACTGTGTCGAAGAATACAAACAGGTAAATCATTGCGAAGTGCCCGTGCCTGAATACGGCATGCCCTCAATTTCTGATGAAGATATCCAAAACTGCTGCGGCGAGGACAGTCAGTCTTCTGATTACAAAGAATGTGTCGAAAAATACCTCGCCACTGAAGTTTGTCCGAACATGAACTCAACAGTTTACGGAATGCCGCCTCTTCCCGATGCATAATCTCGATTTCATGCCCTGAAAAACGCAGTCTTCTGACTGCGTTTTTTTATTTCAGCA
>JAZRWV010000509.1:0-7190 GCA_045599925.1 Myxococcota bacterium | reverse complement strand
TTCTCCTCACTCGTCGGTTCTTCAGAAGAAAATATGCGTAAAGCGATTGCAACCGCTGAAGCCGTCGCTCCGTGCATTCTCTGGATGGACGAGTTGGAAAAAGGTTTCTCCGGAACAAAATCATCCGGTTCTACGGATGGTGGTACCGGTGCCCGCGTTTTCGGTTCGTTCATTACATGGCTTCAGGAAAAAACAAGCCCCGTCTTCGTCATTGCTACGGCTAACGACGTTTCGATGCTTCCTCCGGAACTCCTCCGTAAAGGTCGTTTCGATGAGATCTTCTTCGTCGATCTTCCGAGCCCCGTCGAACGTAGAACAATTATCGAAATTCACATCATCAAGAAGAATCGTAAAGTCGCCGACTTCGATATTCCTAGAATCGTCGCGGCTACACAGGGATTCTCCGGGTCCGAAATCGAACAGGCAATCGTTTCCGCATTGTTCGATGCTTACGAAGCAAAGAAAGATATCGATACAGACAGCGTCGTCCGCAGCTGCAATGAAATCATTCCGCTTTCGTATCAGATGAAAGAACGTATCGACTACATGAGAGACTGGGCAAAGAGCCGTGCTCGTCGTGCAAGTCTTGATGAAGAAGGTTCAAACAACGAAGATAAACAAATTCGTCATCTTGAGATGTAATCGTTTGTCAGAAATACAGGCAGCATAAAACTTTAATAATGGCCTGCAAATGCAGGCTATTTGTGTAGAAAAAGTTTGATATGTTTGTGTTTTATGACAATCAAAGGGGTAAAAAATGAGCCATTTTTCAACAGTTGAATCAAAGATGAAAGACCTTGAATGCATTCTCGAAGCAATCAAGGATTTAGGTTATGAATGCGTTCATTCCGAAGAAGGTGTGAATGTTCGCGGTTACAATCAGCAGCTTGAAAAAGCTGACATCTCCATTAAAGTCAGCGGAAAGTATGATGTTGGTCTTCGCATCAATGAAAATGGTTGCGAACTCCTCGCCGATTGGTGGGGGGTTGAAGCCACTCGCGGTGTGAATGAACAGCAGTTCGTGAATCAGCTCCAGCAGCGCTATGCTTATCACAAAGTCGTTAAAGAGATGAAAGCAAAGCACTATACGCTCGATATGGAAGAAGACAAAGTTACAAATGTCATTAAGCTGACTGCGACAAAATGGGGCTAATGGACGATTTTCGTCTATAGGTTTGTTTAAAAAAGAACGCATATAAGAGGTATGTCATGGCAACAAAACAGGAGATCGAATTTTCCATCAATCCCGATGGTTCTGTAGAAATTCACCCGGTAGGATTCAAGGGTAAGAAATGTACGGAAGTGACGAAAGAAATCGAAGAGGCTCTTGGTATTGTGAAGAATGTGAACTACACAAGCGAATATTATCAGCAGGAAGAAGAAGTTCATACTTCGATTAAAGTCGGTTCTGACGATAAATAAACAAAAGGTGCAGATGATGGCTGAAGAAAGTGGAGTCCAGCTGGATATATCGAGTCTTGATTTATCCATTGTCTGCATTGATCTTGGTCCGGAAGATCTTGCAGTACGCCATCAGCGTCCTGCAAGGGGATTTTGGAAATGGGCTTTTGCGGACGGAGAAATGGCTTTAGTGCCGCGAAAACTTATCTCAGAAGTTCATATCGAAAAGCCAATTAGCGTTGATTTTGGTGCATTTGCCGATAAAATTCATGAACTTCATCAACTTGAACTTGATTCATCTGTAGAAGCTGGGACGTTGGAACGTCCAAATGAAGTTGATGATCAGGTTACAGAATGCACCCCTCGATTTATTTTACGCAATATTCCCAAAATAGAACATTATTACGATCTGGATAGACCTCTTTCTTTTAATTTGGATGATATGCCTCTTTTGGAAGCAGAAGATCTGCTCGATGAAGTTCGCAATGCAAAGATAGGTGATATCGAATTTATCGATGTGGAAAGTGTTCATTTTGTGGATGATTTCCGATCATTTCTTGAAGAAATCTTCTATCTTTGTCCTTGGGAACAGATTACGAAGGGTGAGCCGGAAGAAGATAATCCGTGGCATATCAATAATTCGACATCCAAACTCGCCAAAGAATTGCTTACCCGTAAGAATAAACTATTCATCTTTACCGAAAAGGGCATGACTCAGATAGGCATGAAAGCTTTTCAGCCCCGCAAGGAGAAAGAAGATACTTCAGGAGAAGGCCCATGTCCATTCACGCAGACATTCGGGCCGGGATAAGGCATTTTCGCTTTATTAGGATAGGATGGGGAAATGCATTGGGAAGGCATAATACTGGCGGTTATTACATTTCTATTAATAGGATTGTTTCATCCCATTGTTATTAAAGCCGAATATTATTTTGGAACGAGGTGCTGGCCCATTTTTGCCATTGCCGGTGCTGCAAGCCTCGTTGGGTCTGTTGTCGTATCAACACTGATATTATCTGTTATTCTGGGTGTTCTTGGGTGTTCATTTCTTTGGAGTATTCATGAGCTTTTTCAGCAGAAAAAGCGCGTTGAGAAAGGGTGGTTTCCGAAGCGTGAGCGTCCACAATGAGGTTCAGAGCCTTCACAACAGATGATATTTCCGGATGCTGTTCGCTGATTTCAATGAGGCTGTTGAGCGGATATTTGTCTTCTGGATGGGCTTTATAGAGAGCCTGATAAATTGCAACCGGTTCGTCGATTTGTTGCAGTTTCTGATAGAGAATATCGGCATATTCCCGGAGTGTATGCGTTGCATTCATCACTGCTTCGCGATTCTGAATGATTTTGGGAATATCGAATTCATTTTGGGGAATTTTAAGATAATATGCTATTTCACTTTTGAGAATATGGCTGAGCTCTTCCCATTCATCGTTATCTCTACATGAAGTTTTGTAGAGTTCAATGACTGCAAGTTTGTCAACAAAGTTATTGTCATTGATAAGAGATTTCATGAGATTTCTGGCTTCAGCATGTTTGTTGGCTCCCATGTAGATGGAGATAAGTCTGAGTATATGCTGAGCCATTTTTTTAGAGTCTGGAGTGATAAGGGATGTGATTTTATTAAGCACTTCAATAGCTTTATTGATGTTTTGCGTATCGAGATAAATTTGAGCAAGAAGTTGTAAAGCAGTTTCGTTTTCAGGGGTATGAATGAGTAAATGATTGAGAGTATCAATAGCCAAATCTGTTTCACCGAGCTGATCATAACGGAGTTGAGCAAGTCTGATTTCATATTTTCTTCGTTCATCGGCAATAGTCAGAATTTCGCATTTTTTCACATAAACTTCGCTGAGTTCACGATAGAGTTTTAGGGATTGATAAATCACTTCGAGTGCATTGAGCGTCTGCTCACCATAAGCGACGTCATGACTGAGTTCGGATGCTTTTTCGAGATAGAGACGAGCTGTTTGAGGATCGTGTCTGTCATAGAGATAGATGCATGCGATTTCCTGAAGAATGCGTGGCGGTTGATCATTTTCTGGCAGGTTTTCGATGGAGAGGATAAGTCTTTCGAGCAGAGCTTGGGTGTTTCCTCGAATTCTGGCTTCGAAAATTTGATCTTCAATAGACGCGGATTCATCAAGAGCATTTTCCGAAGATGAAATAGCATCGGAGATTTCTTCAATGTCATGAAAATCCGGAGCATTATTATTCTCACTGGATTTGGAATCTGAAGAGATGTCATTTTCTGATATAGAATTGTTATCGGCTTCAGAAATGAGTGAAGATAGATCTTCGACAATGGAGAGTGAACGAGAAGTCAGAATGACGGATGAAAGTGAAGAAAGGTTTTCTTTACCAGACTTATCATGATTGAATTCAGTTAACTGAGCGTGGAGATTTTGAGGCATGAACTCTGCTTTACTGTTTGGATTGATTGGACTGCATAGGAGAGCTTCGTGATAAAGATCTTGAGCTATTTGATGGTTGCCAAGTTTTTCGTGCACTTCACTTGCTTCGAGCAGAATATTCTTTTTAGTTTGAAGATCTTTTGTGACGCGGGCTAATTTTTCGAGGACATTAGCGAGTTCAAAATTTTGTCCTAATTTTCGCAGGTAATATCTAAGTTCAAGAAGAATTTGAGGATTATTTGGGGCGCGAGTGTTTGTTTTTCGCAAGATGTCGACGATAAGAGAGATATCAGCCTGGAGAGATTCGTAAAGTAGAACGAGTTCAAGTGTTTGAGGAACGGCATCCTGAGGTGGAAGAGCATCAATGAGGGCAAGCCTGAGACCGATTTGTTCAGTTTTTAAGCCTCTTCTTCGACATCGTTCAATTTCAGTGCTGATGACTCGTGGGTCGAGTGCTGCGATGTTTCTTGCAATATTGAGTTGTTTGATAGCGTCATCAGGGCGATCGAGCTTGCAATCATAAATATTGTGTAATGTGAGGCGAATTGAGATTTCATCGGTCGGCGCGATGTTTTGTGCGTTGTTGTCGAGGAAACAGAGACATTCGTTTGCCATTTCATGGAAGGCATGCGCAGATTCAAGATTTTTAAGGAGTTTTGCGAGAATCGGCATGGAATTGGGCTCAAGTTTCATGTGTTGTTTTAGAACAATGCATGTCATAGGAGTATGATCGACAGCATCGAGAAGTTTTTCGAGCACATTTGCTGCATGAACAGCATTTTTATAGCAGTTTTGCAGCCATTTTGCGTTTTCATCGGATTGAGTAACGCGCATTTTAGCGCGAGCGAGTTCCCATTGATGAATGAGTTGATCAAAACAAAATTGCCAAGCATCAGCGGCATCTGGGAATCTGTTTGTCGCTTCAAGGCATTGCGCCAGAAGTTCAAGTGTTTTGTAATGATGAGGGTTGGCATCAAGAACCTGATTACAAACCGTAATGATGGATTGAATCGGTTCGTTATGTTCGAACATAATCAGAGCGAGTTGATACCCGTAAGTGGTTATTTCTTCGGGGGTAGAAGCCTGAAGAATGCACTGTTTTAAGTGCTGAATGGCGAAGTTTGAGACTTGAGCATGGTGGTATGCAAGTGCAAATCGAATGTGATCTTCAGGAAGAGCATATTTTTGAATGAAAGATTTGAGTGCATCAAGTCTTCGAACGGCCATATTTGGCGTTTTCATGTTCAATGAGAGTAATTCTGCACATTCAATTTCGTTCAAGATGCGTTTTCGAGGGGAGAACGAGCTTTCATTTTGTTGTCTCTGAAGCAGATCGAAAAGCATCGGACCATTATGCTCATCCTGATATATTTTTTTGAGGATGGTAATTGGCAGCCGGGCGGATCCGGAATCATGAGTTGCTGCACAGAGGACTTCAAATTTTAGGCTTTCATCGAGTTCAGGTGCCCAGAGGTGAAGCAGGTACAATAAGGGAAGTCTAAGTATTGGAGAGAGTTTTTCTGCAGCTTCATCGAGTGCAAGATGTGCTGCTTCGGATGAGATTTTCTCATTAATGTCGAATGCTCGATGAATGGCTTTAATGGCTGGGGTATCGGGATCGTTTTCGACAAGTTTGTAAGTTGTTTGAGGTGAATTCTGGAGACCAGGAATAACGGTGTCGTCATTAAGATCTGAGGAAATGTCAGAAATAGTGGAATTGTCTTCTGAAAAGAGCCAATTCTTGTGTTGATTATCCAGAGTTTTTCCATATTCTCTAATCCTTTTGAACATCGACATTTCTTCACTGATACTGATATCATTTTGATTGATGTCGATGGCGAGATTAGAATAATTTTCATCACAAACACCGAGTTCTGCGAGGTTTTCTTCGATAGAACCAGAAGTTAAGTCATTAAAAAAGCGTGTGGAGTAAATGATTCTGTCTGGTTTTGGTGCAATAAAGTTGCCTTGGGATGTTTCATCGTCATAGAGAATGTGTAGAAGATCATCCTGAATGAAGACTTTTGTATGACCAGATTCGTAGTGAATATCTTCATTTCCGGTCATTTGAAGGAATAGTTTGATCGGATGATGAATGAGATTTGCGTGAACTGAATCAAGTTCAAAAGAGTATGGAATGGAATTGGATTGATTTACGAGTTTAAGAATATCGTCTTGGGTATTGAAGAAAAGATCGAGCGGATGTTTTGATGTGATGCCGAATGCGATGATGCTGTCAACAGCGAGGGTAAGAATGCCATAGCTATCTGGATACAGCTTTAGCATGGTGGAAAGAATGAATCGCTCATCGTTGAAGATGTTGTGGATCCAGACGTTGTTGGGTGGTTCAAAATCGATAGAAAAGCTAGGCGATGAGATGTCAGAGAGGGAAAAATGAGATTCGATGAGCTGAACGATGAATTCGGAATTATAGGCAATATGTAACTTTTTGAGATGTTTTGGGAATCCGTTCTGAGAAGTGAATAAAAGTTCATCGACGATGAGGTGTGTGGAGATGGCAAAATCGCGGATGGCTTCATGTCGAATGCCATGGATAAATTCAGAATGGAACGGGAGTGGATCGATAATAAAAGACATTTTTGGATAGAAGAGAAGTATCTCGAAATGCGAGGAATAGGCTGGAAAAAGAAGAGGCCGCAAGTGCCGGGAAGAAAACAAAAAGAAAACGCGCGGCGTATTGGAAATAGCCGCGCGAAGCACAGCGTATCGGGCGCAGCCCGATAGCGTGCCAAAAGAAAAAACTATTCAGACATCAATTTACCTTCAGCATTTCTGAATGAAGGCTGAGGAAGTTGAACCGGAAAGTCTTTAATTTGTTCGAGGATGGCATTTTTGTCGCCGACGAGCGTAATGGTCGCCTGCTCGAACGAAGGAAATTCGCGTGCAATATCGTTAAACTGTTCAAGCGTATAGGTTTCGAGGGAACGGGCGAATGCATTAATGGCATCGACGGGCTTCTGATTGAGATAGAGACCAGTGATGGTGTTGAGGACGCCGGACTGAGTTTCGAAAGACTGAACGAGTTCAGATTTCCATGTTTCGCGGGCGCGTTCAAATTCTTCCTGAGTAAAATCGCCGGAGGGAAGCTTTGAAAGTTCATTGTAGAACTCGATGAGAGCGGGCCCCGTAACTTCGGTGGCGACGGAGGAGGAGGAGAGCATGACACCGGCATGTTTCATGGGGGAAACGACTGCAGAAGCACCGTAGGAATAGCCTTTATCTTCGCGGATATTCTGCATGAGACGGCTTGTAAAGCTTCCTCCGAATGGAATGTTGAGGAATTGCCAGGGGAGTGTTTTGAGAGAAGGCGCAGGAATGGCCGGCTGGTAAATGCGAATGACGGTTTGTGGGGCATCC
>JAZRWV010000508.1:0-12807 GCA_045599925.1 Myxococcota bacterium | reverse complement strand
ACGTCGTATGGCATTAGCAATTCTAAAATCAGAAAACTCTAAAACAAGTATTCACTTACGTCGCATGAGGGCGGCTTGGGACATTGACTATCTCATAGGGCTGGTTGGGCTCAAGGAAAAATAGAACTCGACAGCCCTGGGGAGGGGGCCCCATTTCTGCTTAACGAAAATATGGCTTAAGCTGCAATATTGGTATCGCAGCTTAAACATTGCGGATTCCAAAGGGCTTAGCCTTTTGGCGGAGGGCCCCGGCTGAGCAACCATACAAGATGTAACCATGCGAGAGAGACGTGTCACGACACGTCTTTACATTTTGTATCCGCCAGTGTTATCATATTTGCGTTTTTTTGAGACCTTTCTTAGTACAATTCCTCATGATTCACACATTTAAGGATTTTTATTTCATGACTCACGCCCCGATTTCCAGCAATACGCTCACTCGCGTTCTTTGCTGCATACTTGCTTTCTTTACCACAGCACTTTTCTTTGCCCCCAATGCAGAAGCCAAACCCGGCGACTTTGAACTCGGTCTCTCAGCTGGTTACAACTATGCCATGGCACTCAATCCTGTCGATGGCAACGCAAAACCCAAAGCTATCGTCGATGGACACGGCTTCGCCGCTACAATTTCCGCCGGTGCAAGAGTCAATCAATACGTCGGCGTTTACGCCGATTTTGGACTCAACCTCTCGTTTGCCGCCAACGACAAGGATTTCGTTACAACCACTATTGAAGAGAAAGATCATTTCTACGCATTCACAGCACTTGTTGCCGTTCGCTTTTTCCAGGCTGTATACAAAGGCGAATTCGTCGAAACATTTGCCATGGGGTACGATTACGCCGGCGACAAATTCAGAGGTGAAGACCCCGGTTCTGGATTCGCCGTCAAAGTCGGTTTCGCCTATTTACACAACATTACAGAACATTTCGAAATCGGACTCTCGGCTGACGTCATTTCAACCCATAAGTTTGAAAGAGACTACTTCAATTTTTCTGTAGCCGGCTCAGTCCTGACTGTCTATCATTTTTAATACACGCAAAAATGAAAAACGCTGCGTATCCCAACGGGATAGCGGCGTTCAGACGGGCCGTATGCAATAGGCCCGTAGCCCCGTGCCATGGTACGGGATCCCAAAAATCAAAAAAACGCCGCGTATCCCAACGGGATAGCGGCGTTTGCACGATGTAGCGGTGTTGTGTACAACACCGCAAATCGGGCACCCCAAATTACAGCGAATCCACCATGATTTCCGTCACGAGTTTCGTATATTCCACGGGATCCGGAAGCGGTGAGCCTTCGGCCAGAAGCGACTGCGCAAACAAAAGCTGCGCGTATTTCGGAATAATCGCATCGTCTGCATTTGCCGCAAATTTTGTCTGAAGTTTCTGCAAAAGCGCGTGATTCGGATTGATTTCAAGAACGCGTTTTGACATCGGAGCATTTGTATTGCTCATCTTCGAAATAATACGCTGAAGCTGCGGACTCACATCGCCATCGAGACCAACCAGACACGCAGGACTCGTCGTCAAACGGCTCGAAAGTCGAACGCTGTCCACTTCACTCGAAAGACAATTCTGAAGCTTCTCAATCAGCTTGCTGTAATCTTTCTTCTGCTCCTCGAGTTTTTCGCGATTGGCTTTCTTCTCATCTTCGCTGCCAAGTTCGACTTCGCCGCGACCGATAAATACAATCTTTTTGCCGTCAAATTCTGTAATCTGACTGAACAGAATCTCATCATACGGATCGACGAGGTACAGAACTTCATACCCCTTCTGATTGAATGCTTCGAGATGCGGACTATTTTTCACGACGTCGAGTGATTCGCCGGTAATAGCGTAGATATCCTTCTGATCGGTCGGCATGCGCTTGATATACTGCTCAAACGTCGTCATCGATTTCTTCGAATCCTTCTTCTCATCTTCATCATCAGTTTTTTCTTCGACTTCTTTCGCGGCTTTTTCATCTTCGGAAACCGTAAATGTCGACTCAAATTTCATGAGTTTGAGCAGTTTTTCCTTGTTGTCGTAATCGCTTGCGGCACCTTCCTTGATCAGACGCGAATAGGCATCCCAGAATTTTGTATATTTTTCGGGATCATTTTCCATCGTGCTGGCGAGCAGGTCGATGATTTTCTTGGTAATATGCTTTTTAATCGACGAAATACTGCGGTCTTTCTGAAGAATTTCTCGGGAAAGATTGAGGTTCAGATCAGCCGAATCGATCACGCCTTTAACAAAACGCAGGTAATCCGGAAGCAGTTCCTGACACTGCTCCATGATGAGAACGTGCTGTGCATGCAAACGAAGACCATATTTGGCGTCGCGATAATTCATGTCATAAGGCGGTCTTGTTGGAATGAACAGCAGGCCGCGATATTCAATCGTGCCTTCGGCTTTTACATTCAGGCGAAGCAGAGGATCGGTCCAGTCATAAGTGATGTGTTTGTAGAATTCATTGTATTCTTCGTCGCTGACTTCGCTCGCGTTTTTCAGCCAGATGGCTTTCATCGAGTTGGCCTGTTCCCAGACTTTTTCCGTCACCATGTGCTCGGGATCATTGCATTTATCCGAATCATGACCTTCTGCTTCTTCAACACCTTCGCGGTGATGCTTGTGCTCGCATTCGACCATCACCGGATACTGAACGAAATCGCTGTATTTCTTGATCGTGCTCTTGATGACGTATTCATCGGTAAAATCGGAGAGCTGATCTTCTTCATCGCACTGGCGAAGATTGAGAACAATCGTCGTGCCGACGGTATCTTTAATAGAATCTTCAACCGTAAAGGAACCATCGCCATTGGAGCGGAAAGTATAGGCTTTGTCCTGACCGGCACGACGGCTCGTCACGACGACGTCATCGGCAACGATAAAGGCTGAATAGAAACCAACCCCGAACTGACCGATTAAATTGGTCGCCTGTTCCTGATTTTCAGCTTTTTTGAGCTGCTCCATGAAAGCTTTTGTTCCGGAATGAGCAATCGTACCAAGGTTTTTGACCATGTCTTCTTTGGTCATGCCATCACCATTGTCTTCAATGGTCAGTGTATGGGCATCCTTGTCGGCATGAATGCGAATTTCGAGCTTTTCATCACCGGAAAGTTTCGAGGAATCCGTCAGAGCTTCAAAACGACGACGATCGAGAGCATCAGAAGCATTCGAAACGAGCTCGCGAAGAAAAACATCCTTGCTCGAATACAGCGAGTGCGCCATCAATTGAAGAAGTTCTTTGGTTTCTGAACGAAATTCAAATTTTTCCTGTGCCATTTTTATTGTCCTTATTTTGTTTTATGGGGGAACTTCCTTTCTTTTGTGCCAAAAGAAAGGAAGTTCCCCCATACCCCTTCAAGAAAGAAAATCAGTCGGGGAAGTTTTTGGGTTATTTTTATTTTCAACGTTACTGCGCAACATGCTACGCGGCTTTTTTGCGATGGAAAACCTTTCGTTTTTGACCCAAAAAGAAAGTTTTCCCCCGCGCCCCCTTTCCTAAGAAAAAGGCAATCGAGGAGTTTTGGGAGTTATTTTTATTTCGTTGCTACAAATAAAAAGCCCGAAATGCATGGAATTGCATCCCGGACATGAAGACATGCTATCATTCTGCGCGAGCGCCAGCTCTTGCAGAACGAAAATTATAGCGTAAACACGTTTTTTGATGTGACAAGTCTCTTTTATGAAAATACTCGCACCGTCCTCAAAACTTTTAGAAAATCTGTTTCCCGAAGCTCAATACGCCGAAATCCCAATGGATTCGGCGGTTGAATCCTTTCAATGGGATGACATAACTTGCGCAAATCCCGTTTGCTTTGAGTTTCATGGAACCCAATTTCCCAAAATTTTCGATTTTAATGGCTATGGGATTCTCGAAGAATATTCGGGAACATCGCAGTTTGACAGACTCCGGAACTGGCGTGGTCCGGCTGTATTTGCTCTTGCACTTAGTGGACGAGGTTTTCATGGTCAAAATGCTCGCAAGTGGCATACAGAAGCCGGCAATCTTCATCTGAGTATGGCAGTTCCAGTCCATTTACCGATTTCGTGTGCTCCTGCGATTCAGTTTCTGCCGGGTTTTGTAATTTCACAAGGAATCAATTCCTTCAAAACGGATGATGCCTTCGTGGCCGAAGTCAAACCACCGAATGATGTCATCATAAAGATGAATACAGGATCCAAAGCCGGTATTCCTCATAAAATCGCAGGAATACTCACGGAAATGCGAGTTTCAGGTCAATACATTACTCAAGTTCGATACGGCATCGGAATGAACATCATGCATGCGCCAAACATCACAGATTCAGAGCATTTTCCTGCAATCTCACTCAAAAAACTCACGTCAAATTTGGATATGTTTCAAAAAACATCCATCTACAATGCACTTCGTGGTTCAATGAGTACCTGTTTCAACTTGCTCTTCAATTACCTTAAAGATGAAAACTTCATGACATTCGATATGAACTTGGTCATGGAAGATTTGGCAAAACCATGATCGAATTACGGATTGTGCAAAAATTCGCATAAATCAATGGCTTGAACGATTAATAATTGCTCGTGATGTGAGTAGTCTGGCGTTTTTGGGGGGATAATTGGCAAAAAAAAGCTCCCAAACGGGAGCTTTTATGAAAACCTGAAACTCAAATGGTCATTAGAACCATTTTTTATCGCCATTGATGTAATCGCGTTCAAAGTCATCATCGGATTTAACCAGATACATAATGCCTTCAATAAATCCGATCAACCCTCCAATTCCGAACAGAAAAGAAAGAAGAATGTGAGCAACGCCGACACCAGTTCTTCCCAAATAGAACTTATGGATGCCCAGACCACCTAAAAAAATGCCCAGGATTCCAGCGATAAGTTTTTTGTTTTTTACTTCTTCTGATGCCATTTTTAACACTCCCGCAATGAGAATTAACTTCGCCACAACGGCAAAGTATTAATATTCTATATTCTATCACCGTATTTCATTGGCAAGAATTGCTAAACGTCTGAAGTCAAATGAACGTGTCATTTCTTTTTTCATACTTCAAATAATATTTCACAACCCATCACGATCCGATTATAACGCGCCATTTTAGCAAGCTACGTAGCAAAGCTACGCAGCGACGTTGAGCAAAAATCAAAATCCCCCGATCGATTTTCTTTCTTGAAGGGGGTGTGGGGGGAACTTCCTTTCTTTTGGCCAAAAGAAAGAAGTTCCCCCCACAAAAACCAAACGATAAAGGACAAAACATGAGTGAATTTCTGAATGGTTTTAAGCGCACGCACACATGTGGTGAGCTTCGTGGAACGGATGCCGGCAAGACCGTGCGTCTCGTAGGCTGGTGCCAGGACTACCGCAATCTCGGCGGCTTTTTGTTCATCGTTCTTCGCGATCGCTATGGCGTGACGCAGGTTCGCATCGACAACAACAGCCCGCTTTTTGAGCAGGCCAGCAAGATCCGCAGTGAATGGGTCATCGGCGTCGAAGGCGAAGTCATTTCACGCGGCAAAGATGCCAACACCAAGCTTGCTACCGGTGAAATCGAAGTCGAAGCAAAGGCACTCCGCATCTTCAACCGCGCTGAAACAGCTCCGTTTGCAATCAATGATCGCTGCGACGCCGATGAAAAACTCCGTCTAAAATATCGTTACCTTGACCTTCGCCGTCCGTGTTTGAACAAAAACATCATCATGCGCAGCAAGATCACGGGCATCATCCGACGCGTTCTCGAAAGCAAGGATTTTCTCGATCTCGAGACCCCGATGCTCGGCAAATCGACCCCGGAAGGCGCCCGCGACTACCTCGTTCCGAGCCGCGTTCAGCCCGGTAAATTCTATGCCCTTCCGCAGTCTCCGCAGCTCTTCAAACAGCTCTACATGGTCTCCGGTTTCGATCGCTATTATCAGATCGCACGCTGCTTCCGCGACGAAGACCTCCGTCTTGACCGTCAGCCCGAATTCACACAGATCGATATGGAAATGTCCTTCATCGAACCCGATGACATCCAGAACATCTGCGAAGAAATGATGTGCACGATCTTCAAGGAAATCCTCAACATCGACCTTCCGCGCCCATTCAAACGCATCAGCTGGGATGAATCGATGGATCGATTCGGCGTCGATGCCCCCGATATCCGTTTCGGCATGGAACTCAACAATGTGACGGAAATCTTCCGCAACACCGAGTTCAAACTCTTTGCATCCGCCCTCGAAAATAAACAGGGGACGATTCGCGCAATTGTCGTCCCGGCCTCCGTCAAACTCAGCCGCAAAGACATCGAACAGACCTATGGCGATGTGGCGAAAACCTACGGTGCCAAAGGCCTTGCATGGACCAAAGTCACCAACGGCGCACTCGATGCCGGTATTGCAAAACAGCTCTCCGACGCCGAAAAAGCAGCACTCATGGATATGCTCAAGCCCGAAGAAGGCGCGACACTTATGTTTGTTGCCGACAAACTCAATACGGCCCGCAACGCCCTCGGCCGCGTCCGCAAGGAAATCGCCGTCCGCAACAACTGGATTCCCAAAGTCATGACAAAACCCGAAGATGTGGGTTTAACATGGGTTACGGATTTCCCGATGTTCGAATGGTCCGACGAAGACAACCGCTGGTACGCAATGCAACATCCGTTCACGAGCCCCCGCAGCTGCGACTGGCCAGCCTTCGAAGCCGGCGACCTCGGCTACGTCTATGCCCAGGCTTATGACCTCGTCCTGAACGGCATCGAACTCGGCGGCGGTGCCATCCGTATCCATAACATCGACGTCCAGAAAAAGGTCTTTGCAGCCCTCGGCATCGGCGACGCAGAAGCTCGCGCTAAATTCAGCTTCCTCCTCGACGCCCTTTCTTTCGGCGCACCTCCTCACGGTGGACTCGCCTTTGGACTCGACCGCATGGTCATGCTTCTGACCGGCGCCGACAGCCTCCGCGACGTCATTGCATTCCCGAAGACGAACAAGGCCGCCGATCTGATGACCGAAGCCCCGGGCGATGTCGATCAGAAACAGCTCGACGAACTCTATATCCAGTCCGTCGCTCCTGTGACCGACGGCGAATAATTCATTGATATTTTGGGGCCGCCATTTACGGCGTAGCGTGCTACGCCGCTACATGGACGGGCACGCCTATCGCCGTCGGCGATACGGCTCGCAAATGCCGCTATTGGCTTCGCCAATACGCGGCATTTTTCATTTTTTGGGCCCAAATATGGCCAAAGCGCTGGCTAGATGAATCAAGGCGTTGCCTGACAAGCTGTTTTTCCAGGGGGACACCATGGGGTGCTTTTATCCTCACCGCAAGCAGTGCTATCTAACACCCCCTCTTTACACTCGAACAGATAGTTTATCGATGTTGATGATGTGCCGCATGCGGTAACGCCATTCCTGCACTCCCCGCATTTATTCTTGTTGCAGGAATTACCAGATGTACACGGCGTATTCCGAATGCTCCCGTTGAGGCACACACGCTCTGTGCCAAGGCCATTTTCATCGTTTTCGCAGGTCTGCATGTTGTTGAGACAATCGCCGCAGGCTGTGCTCGTCTTACACGAGAAATTGCCGTCACACAGTTTCTCTTCGATGAATTCACCGTTTTCACATACCTGAATTTTACCGATCAGCGTTTCTTCGTCGTTCACACAACGACGCTCACCATTTTTGCAGATGCCGCACATATTCGTCTCGGAATTGCAGGAATGGTCATCATTGCACTTGAAACCATCGTTGAGTGAACCGTTACGACAGGTGCGAAGATAACCGATTTTGCTCGCATCATCGTCGACGCAGTAAACTTCGTTGTTTACGCAAACACCACATTCGGTTTCGCTGCTGCAGGAATTGTGATTTTCACAGGCTTCTGGCGCACCAAATTTTCCATCTGAGCATGTCCTGAGTTTTCCATCTGTGCAAAGCATTGCGCCATCTTCACAACTGCTGGCACATGAATTGCCAGTTTTTTTGTCACATCCATATTCGCATTTCTGGCTTTCCTGATAGTGCTCATTCACACAGACCTGGATTGCGCCGCTTTTGCAGATGCGATCATTTTCTTCGCATTCTTTGGAGCATGCCGTTTCGCTGGCGCATTCACTCGATTCACAAAGCACAGACTCCTGATACATGCCGCCCTCGCACTTGGAGAGATAGCCATCCTTACAGCTGTCATTCACGCATTCTGCACAATCCGACTTATCAGGCAGACAGCCGTTGTCACATGTTTTGTCTTCGACGAATTTGTTGTTCGCATTGCACAGGTACATCATGCCGTTTGAGCAGGTCACCGAATCCTTTGCACAAACTTCCGGAAGCACCTTAACCGAGCACTTTTTCGTCACCGCATTGCAGACTTCGCCGTCATCGCAAAAAACGCCATCGCATTTGCACTTGCCATTTTCATGAATGCCACCCGTCACGGTACAGGCTATTTCAAACTCCGACATCTCAACATATGGATTGGATGCAGAATCGTTGTCACAGGCAGTCGTAATGCAACAAAATGCGAAAAATAGGATGAGATGTTTGATTCTTTTCATGGGAAGTCCAATAAGCCAAAATGTGAACCATTGCGAGCGGATCCCCACGTAGCCGATCCCCGCAATGGTGACATCATAGCGCGTCGATATTGAGTTTTCCATTTTCGATGGTTCGTTTTGTGCGCAAAATGTGATGTTTGTTTTTCTTTGTGCCGCCATTTACGGCGTTGCTTTGCAGCGCCGTTACATGGACGGGCTCGCCTTGAGACGCAAAATTTTGCGTCTACGGCTCGCTGTTCTACGGCTTGCACCCCGTTCCTTCGGCATTGCATCCATTTTCACATGCACGGGATCCATTGCTAATCCAATAATTCTTACCATTATCCGCTGATTTACATATTCTCAGCGATTCTTTATTGGTTGCGGATGAACAGGACGAAACACGTTCTTCATCGACGGTTTCACACAGATTAGAATCCGCATAACATTTTGCCTTGTCATCCATCATCGCACAATGGGATGTTGAACTGGCCAGATCACAATGATCATATTTGACCTTGCTGCCTGTACAAGTGACTGCAATCTCTCCATCGCAGTGTGATTCAAATTCCTTGCTTTTGCAGGTTTCGGCAGGAATGCATGTTCCATCATCTGAACAAGTTCCATAGCCGTTATCGCACTTTTCGGATGAAGTCAGCATCCAGAATGATTTGCCTTCATCACCGGCCTGACATGCGTAAGAATCAACGTACGTCTGAGATGTGCCCTGAATCCGGCATTTTTTTAATGGATCTGAACCCGCAGAACACGGAGCTGGAGCACACGCTTTCTTCTCTGCATCACATTCCGTCATGCATTGACGATAGCCATTGCTTACCCAATACATCTTTCCATTCGATGCACGCGTACAAATTCTAAGAAATTCACGATTATAGCTGCTATTGCACGAATTAACGATTTCTTCACCTTCTTTCGTGCACTCATCCGTTGAGGCATAGCAATCTGGGGTATCATCAATCACCGCACAAGTTCTTGGCGAGGGATAGGCTGAACAGTCACTGGTGCGAAGGCGATTCTGACTGCATTTTTTAACCATATTGCCATCACATTGATTGACGAAATCATCTTCACATGGAATTGGTGGCAAACATTCCCCATTATCGCCGCACACACCGTATCCGCCATAACAAGTGGTACTCTCGATTTTGCGATAAAACATCCGTCCATCCGTCGTTTTTTTGCACTGATAGGTGCGGATATAGGAAACGCCCGAATTTGCACTTTCACATCGCTTCATTATTTCGTTTTCGACGGAACATTCACTCGATGCGCTCACACACGTTGTTTTGACATCCAACTCTTCTGTGTTTTCAAGACATTCTTCGTCATCTTCTGCACATTCGACATTTTCAGTCTGACGATCAACAAAACTCGCGCAAACCCCGTCTTCCAATAATTCCTTGCAATCCGGAGCCTGCATAACAACTTTTTGGGAAGTACTGCAATATCGATAGGAATTACCGGTGCATCCCCTGACATAGGTGTCCGGATTACAACTTTCAGAAAGCCCCTCGGAATCATCTTTCCCAGAATCTGAACAGGACGGACAAAGAAACAATGCCATACCCAAAATGATAAAAGCTTTTTTACTCATATGAACTCCTCAAAAACATCACGACTTAAAACAACAACACAAACAAATAACACAGAATTTTGACCAGAACACCAGTTTTTTAGCAGACTAATCAGATATGCGCGAAGCGTCGGTCGGCGTATTGCAGATAGCCGCGCAGACGCTGACGCAGGGCTCAGCCCAAGGCTGAGTTCAGAATTCAGCCCAATGTTCCGCCCCAAAAAGTCATTTTGGCGCTTTGAGCCGAACTCTATGATACATAGCGACACAATTTCCATTACATATTTCGCATTATGCATCATGCTTTATATGATATATTTCGCCCGTATCGCAAAGCGATAGGGCGAAACGCGAGCCGTATTTGGCGGGTACATCGCCGTTGGCGATGCCCCCAAATAGGCGAGAAGATATGAGAAAAATATGAAAAACTCGAAACCAATAATCGTATTGGCAGGCGTATGCAGTTTTTTGGCTTCTGCATGTTCAGACTCAGAAAGTGACACCATTTTGAATTATGGCGTCAGTCCTGAGTATTCTGTGACCAAAAGTGCACTTGAGGCCTGGTGTGACGTCAAAGTTAGAAAAAACGGCCATGATACAATGGTTCAATTCGAAACAGATTACGTGCCGGGTGTTGCCTGCTGTGAATTGACCAGTGCAGCCAATTCTGATGAGGCCATGCGGGTGCAGGCCATTATCGGGCGAACGTATGCATATGCTGTACTGAAATGGCGAACATCGGATCCCTATCTCGACGATTCCACGAATGATCAGGTCTATTCATGCGATTATTTCAGTAAAACGGCGTCCCCCGAAATTTGGGAAAAATGCGTCCAGGGTGCGAAAGACACGAGTGGACTTGTCGTGTATCGAAATGGCAACCTGATTGCCACGTATTATCGCTCGGGATGTCCATCCGATTACCTCGATGATGACTGCGTCTATCGCGGCAGCAAACCCGGATGTTCTGAGCATGGCATCGAAACGGAAGGAAAAATAACGCATAACTGGGGTAAAAGCGGCAACGAAGTCCAGACACTTTACAGCGGCGATCCGGCAGGCTGTCTTTCGCATAACGGCACCATGTGTCTGTCCAAAAAAGGCTGGGTCAGCCAGAATATCCTCAAATTTTTCTATGGCATGGATATCGAGCTCCGGCAGGCAGAAGGCTCATGTATCGAAGTTCAGAAATGCGAAACCCAAATCGATGGCCCTGAAACAATTCTCGATGAAAGCGACAAATGCTTTACGCGAAAGATATCAGACAATTACTTCACAATGGGGAGACGCGTCAGCACATCCTCAGAAAGTGTCGGTTATAACGACAGTCTTCAGTTCGCCTATACCACCGATAAAGAAGCATCTGCCACGGGCACATGGCGAGTTAATGTCAAAACACCCGGCAATTATCAGGTCTTTGCCCATGTCGATTCAAGGGCCGGAAACCTGAGCAAAAAGGCGGTTTATGAAGTTCGTGCCGACAGCAAGGAAAGCAAGATCACGATTGACCTGAACAGCGCGAATCCGTGGGTTGAAATCGGCAAATTCAAGTTTGCAGCCGGCGAGGATCAGTGGGTAAAACTGACCGATGCAACCGGCGAAGCCTATACCAATGGCAATGGAACCCGCGTCGTCTTTGACGCACTCAAATTCGTAGCCGCTGAAAACTGCACAGACCAATGTCCCTCCGCTGGCGCCAAAGAATGTCATGATGCAGGCTATCGCACCTGCGGCGACTCGAATGGCGACGGCTGCCTCGAGTGGTTTGATGATATCGCCTGCAATAAAAATGAAGTTTGCCAGGACGGAAACTGTGTCGTGCCCCCCGTTTCGTGCACAGACGAATGCGAAGCTGATGCCGTTGAATGCAGTGACAACAACAGCGGAATCCGATACTGCTTCGGGCCTGATGAGGATGGATGCCTCAAATGGTCCGATGTGGAACCCTGTAATTCCGGATTGTTCTGCGAAGACGGCAAATGCATTGAGAAAAAATCCGATACCACCGGTATGCCAAATGCCTGTCTGACCGAAGTCGATGGTAAAGAAACCATCATCGATGAGCTCGATGCCTGTTTTGTGCAGTCGGATTCATCGAACTGGCTTAGCCTCAACAACAGCGGCTATGAAGAACACCTCGATTATGCCAAGGTCCGCACGGACAAACCGAGTGCCGTCGGAACCTGGTATCTGAACGTGACCGAGTCCGGAAAATATCGAATTGCGGCTTATATTTCTGGAAAAATCGGCAATGTAAAACCCGAAACTGAATATACGGTCAAAGCTGGAAACAGAATCTATCACCCGACCATCTCCGTTTCCGATGAAACAGAGGGGTGGACTGAACTTGGTGTGTATGAACTCAAAAAAGGCGACCTTCAGTACGTCAAACTCACAGATGAAACGGATAACGCAGATGAAGTTGAGAACGAGTTGCGCGTTGTCTTCGACGCCATACGCATCCAGCCAGAAGGTTCTGAAACAGTCGACGAAGACAGTGCATCTGTGAACGTGTCTTCAACCAATTGTTCTGTCGGCAGCAATTCTCAGCATACCGCAGGTTTGTGGATGATGATGACATGTTTTGCAGGTTTGATGCTGTTTCGAAGAAGAAAACTCATTCCATAAAACCATCCTCAAACGAAAACTGAAACATTCTGCAGCCGAATAGATACAACTTAATGAAACTCTGAATAAAGATTATTAGCTTTATTTTTCTGGGGC
>JAZRWV010000507.1:0-16711 GCA_045599925.1 Myxococcota bacterium | reverse complement strand
CTTGTTGCAGAGAACTCCGGGCTTAAATGTGAATAGCGCGGCCGTATTGCAAGGCGATAGGCCGTGCTGCATTGCGTATTGGGTATTTTGTTTCACCTCATCCGGTCGCCGGAGGCGACCAACCACCCCCGACGGGCAAAGGAAAGCGCGGTCGTATCGCGAAGCGATAGGCCGTGCTGCCTTGCGTATTGGCCTGAGGCCAATAGCAAGGCCACAGGCAAAATGATACAAACTTGACACAAACGATACCTTATCAAGTAGAAATATTGTTACCTATAAATTTTATCAAATGTAAAAAAAAGGCTTGCATAAGCAAATGAGGGTGAGTATAAGGCGCGCGCTCCTTGCTTCGCGGGCAGATTCAGGTGAATCTGGGGATAACCGCGGAAGCCGAATTAGTTCCATAGGGAGAGCGTAATGGCTTTTTTAGTAAATCATCCCAAAACACTTAGAGAGTATGAGACAGTGTTCATTCTCCGCTCAGACGTTCTGGACGAAGATCGCACGAAAGTAATCAACCGTATGACCGGCATTGTTGAGAAACTCGACGGCCAGATGCTGATGCAGGAAGAATGGGGCAAACGCAAGCTTGCTTATAAAATCCAGAAGAATGCATACGGTATTTACTTCTATATGCGTTATCTTGGCTACAACGATATGGTAGCAGAAATTGAACGTAATCTCCGCATTCTTGAACCCGTTATCAAGTACATGACAGTGAAACTCGGCGACGATGTTGATGCTGACAAATGCAAAGAAACGGCCGAGAAACTTGGTACATGTGCACCGAAAGATACCGCTGACTACAGCAGTGTCGATATCGATGACGATGATCTTGATGAACTCGTTGACGACGAATAAGAGGTGAATCCAATGCGCGTTATTTTAAAAGAAGACGTTGCTCACGTCGGCAACATGGGTGATATTGTCAAGGTTTCTGACGGTTATGGCCGCAACTACCTGATTCCGCAGGGGCTTGCAGAGCTGGCTACAGAAGATCGTGCAAAAGCATTTGCGCATCAGAAAGCCATGATCGAACACAAGAAAGCCAAGCTTCACAAAGAAGCCGAAGAACTTCAGGCAAAAGTGAATGGTCTCGAAATCGAGATCAAACGCGTTGCTGTCAAGCTTGAAAACAAAAAAGAAGACGAAGGCGTCACCAAGATTCAGGGTTCCGTTACGAACCGTGACATCGCCGAAGCCATTGCAGCGAAAGGTGTTGAAATCGATCGCCGCAAAATCGAACTTCCCCAGCCTATTCGTGAACTCGGTGAACATGAAGTTGAAATCAAGCTCGTTCACGATGTTATTGCAAAAGTGAAAGTAAACGTTGTTGCAGAATAATGTGATTGCATGACGTTTTAAGGCGTTCGGGCAAAACCGGGCGCCTTTTTTTTATTCCAAAAGAAAGATTTTTTGCGCATAAAGCGTTCTTCATGCGTGTCCAATGTAGAGGGCGCGGTTATTATTGGAGAAAACACAATGCAGGGCATACATCTGTTTACCTTTAAGGGGATTCCGGTCGCATTTCACCCATCTTTTCTGATACTGATTTTCATTTTAAGTGTCAGTATGGGGGATTTTAGTTCCTGCATCATTTTTGGGATTTGTGCAGTTCTTGGTGTGATCATTCATGAACTGGGGCATGCCATGGTTGCCCGTCATTACCATTTGGCCCCCCAGATACTTCTTCAGGGACTTGGCGGAATTACGACCCATTCGAAATCGGCTAATGATAAGCAGGATTTCTTTATCACGCTTGCGGGGCCGATGGCCGGACTCGTTGTGGGAGGAATCTTTCTAGGACTTTATATATTAAGCATGTTCCACCCCACCTATGGCAAAGTTTTGGATACGTTTCCGCTGATCGGAAAGCTCATTTATTACACAGCATCCATCAATCTCGTCTGGGGCATTTTCAATCTAATCCCCATTATTCCGATGGATGGCAGTAAAATTCTGAACTTTATTTTCAGAAAATTCTGCAAACAACAAAGAGCAGCTAAAATATCTGCTGTTTTGAGTGTGATTCTGCTTGTGGGTGTTGCCGTATGGTCGATACTGACCCACAACATGTGGATGATCATGCTTTCCGCCATTTTTCTTTTTGTCAACTACAACGCCCTCAGAAGTGTTTTCAGGGGGGGGAAAAGTGAAAGCGGGCTTCCTCAGGCGAGTCTTGCTGCAGAAAAGGCATATGAAAGAGGACTGCTTGCCGCACGGGAACACGACTGGAAAAATTTGGAAATCTATGGAAATCAGATGAAACGCAATACGAGTGATCCGGAGCAGCTTGGTAGAGCTTATGAATTTCTTACCATCGCTGCAACGAATCAGCACAAGTATAAAGAAGCCCTGAAATATGCAGAACATGCACGTCAATCGGACGCCGTTCTGCAGGCAACTGCACGATGTCATGCCCATCTGAGCTTGCCGGAATGATGTTTTTTTAAGTCAAAACAATTCATATCCATGCTATAAGCATAATGTTCATGGCTATTCCAGCCATGAGGGGCTAACTTTTTCCAAACTGGATAATTACCATGAGTATCAGCAAACGCATCGTGCTCATCATTGGCATTTTGCTCGTTGTTATTTTCGTTCTTATCGGCGTTTTCAGCACACCCAGATCGATAGACTTTGAACCCATGGATGGTCAGTTTGCACTTTTGGACAAAGTCTATCCGACCTGGTTTGGAACAAACCAGGACGTCGTAAAGACCAAGTCCGGTCAGCATGTATTATGTGACTGGTATCGGTACAAGGCATTGACTGCTGGACAACAGGAAAACTGGATGGATGCTGCCGAGAAGTTCACAGCAGATGCCATGGATATGGTCATGGAGTCTTCCATACAGATGCTTTTCTGGGCCGGTGAAACAGCCTTTGAAAATATGTTTGATTATTATGATGGTATCCCCGGAGCTAAGGAAAAGCTTATCGCTGCATGTCCGGAAGAAGCCGACGAACTTGAAAAATACCTCGAAAGTGATCGCAAAGCATTTTTTGAAATTGCACAACGCGAAGGCTATGTGAACTCCGCCGGAAAGCTTGATCCTCAAAAAAAGCGTTTTGTTCATCTGCTCCACAGACATCTGTGGAACCAGGTATCTTCTTTCCAATTCCCAATTGAACGCATTGAACCACCAGAAGAAAAAGTCGCTTTTTTAAGATGGCAAATCGAAGTTTCATCCATGTCTTTGGAGAATAAACTCAGCAAACTGGCTGTTTTGGAAGAGATGAAACCAGACAACTACGACACAGGTTACACAAAAGGTGTTCTTTTTTATCAAAATCACATGTATGGTGAAGCATGTGCAGCGTTTAAGCAGGGGCGGGCTCAAACAGATCCAGCCAATAGCTATCGCATTCAGAGATATGACACATCAATTCATATGATTTCACAGGAGCATCCCGCAATCTGTGACAAAACCACTGCCCAGTAAGCAGTATTGAAAGGAGAATTTCATCATGGCAGACAACGAAAATGTTAAAGATAAACTTTCTTCATTCTTCTCAAGCGCAAAAGAAAAGGGCAAAAGCCTTTTTAACGATGTCAAAGAAAACGTGAAAGAAGGCGTCGACAAAGCCCAGGATATGTATAATGATTACGAGCGCGAGCGCAAAGCTGATGAACTCTATCGCAAACTTGGCAAAAAGGTGTACAAACTCGTCAGCCGTGATGAACACAAACTTCCCGAATGCTGTGACAAATATGTCGATGCCCTGAAAGAACTACTGACGGAATCCGACACTGCCGAAGCAGCAGATGCTGATGCAGAAGAAAAATGCTGCAGTGAAGAAAAATGCTGCAGTGAAGTCAAAGACGGCAATGAAGAATAAGACAAAATAAGTTTATAATTTCAACCAAAAAGGCTGATGTCGAATATGACACCAGTCTTTTTGTTTATGAACAAAGAGTCAGCACTCTATCGATAAATGTCGTCAGTCAGCCTTTTGGCAATCGCATATCCAGCATCATAAGCCATATATTCGAAAATCCCCTGAATCTGTTCATCCGTGAGTTCAAAAAATGCCGTTAGATTGGCAGCCCCACTCACGAGAGTTGCGGCATCGCCAACCGCATGTCTTGCCGTATAGCCGTGAACATGTCCAGAAGCAGTCACAGAAACATCACCGGCGATTTCAGAAAAGAGATTGGATGCTTCACGCCCGACATAGACAGAATTGGAATAAATTTTTTCCATCGAAGGGGTATGAATAATTTGAATCTCGCATTCCAGATAGAATTTCATCGGGTCCAGGATAGATTCAGCCCACAGGCCATAATGTTCTACAGTAATTAGAATGCGAAGATCCGGATTAACAGAGTTGTCGACGATGACAAGATGAGTTGCGTTTGCAAATCCCTCATTAAAGCCTGACGCGACAAGCGGGGTGATTTCATCTGAATAAACCAGTTTCTGGAGGCGTTCATTTTGCTCATGACTGACAGCAATCGCCCCAACTGCTGAAGCTGTATTGACGGCAGCGCCGATGGATCCAAATACGCCACGGCCTTCCGGCACGACACGATTGGGTTCAATGTTCACAGACACAGTCGTTCTTGAAGACACATTGCTGTAGTAGTTTTGAGACTGCGCGACGTAATCCTTAAGGCTCGGTCCACACCCAGCCATGACAAACAAACACAGAAGACAAACAAACGGTACAAGATTTTTTTTCATAACCACCTCTTAATGAAAGTTTAGAACCACGCCATTGCCATGACAAAATTATGAAATTCCGAAAGAATTGCAAATATTTATAAATCACAATTCCAGATGGTCTCACAATCCGCCCATAGTAATGTTGTTCGCTGACGAATAATCTTCACGAAAAAGCCAAACGAATCGCAAACAATGCTTAGCAAATAGAATACCCATTGCTATGAACATCATTAAAAATTGCAAAATCTTTATGAAATCATATTTTGAGATATTGCCAAGATGGCAATAGCGGGTTAAAAAGTTATGTTGTTTTGTGTTCTGCTTTTGAAAAGGTGGAAATCGTGATTCAGCCACAAATATTTGGAAAATTTATTCTTCTTGAACGTGTCAGTGTTGGCGGCATGGCCGAAGTTTATAGAGCAAAACTTCTGAACCGACCTGATTTTGAACGTTTTTTTGCGATTAAGCGCATACTTCCCCAGCTGGCAGCTGACAAAGAATTCGTCCAGATGTTCATCAACGAAGCAAAAGTTGCAGTTGAACTGGAACATCCGAATGTCTGTCAAATCTTTGAGCTTGGCAGGCTCGGCCAATCTCACTACATTGCGATGGAATACATCGCCGGCCGTGATGTTCATGCGATACAAAATTACTATCGCCAGCAAAAGAAAATCATGAGTGTCAGTCAGGCGTGCTTTATCATTGCACAGGCAGCCCAGGGACTTGATTACGCACATCGAGCCGTCGATTCCTCCGGCCATCCTCTTGGGCTTATTCACCGCGATGTCAGCCCTCAAAATCTGCTAGTCACTTACGATGGCGTCGTCAAACTCATCGATTTTGGTGTTTCAAAAGCCTCCCAAAAAACACAACATCATTCCAAAAGTGGTGTCATCAAGGGGAAATTCAGTTACCTGAGCCCAGAACAAGCCAGAGAAGCTGAAATTGATCATCGTTCCGACATCTTTGCCCTTGGCATCATTTTTTGGGAGCTTCTTACCGGCCGACGGCTGTTTCAGGCCGACAGCGAACTCGCCCTCATAGAAATGATCGGCGAATGTCACATCGAGAAACCTTCAAAATATAACCGCATGATCCCTGATTCGGTCGAAAAAATCTGCTTGAAGGCTCTCGAAAAAGACGTCAGCAAACGATACAGCTATGCCAGTGAAATGGTTTCTGATTTGCTCGATTTTATCAACAGCAATAAAACCCCATTCACTCAGTGGCATCTCCAAAACTGGATGTGTTCCGTATTCAAGGAATCATTTGAAAAAGAATGGGAAGTTCTCCCCATATTCAATACACTCAATACCCCGGAAGACATCGATATCTACATCAGCAAACATGCAGAAGAAATTGCGAGCAGTATTTCACTCTCGTTTAATTCCACCCCAAAGACGTCTGAGCAGTCCAAACAATCCGATGACAAAGATACGCCAGACACACCCAAATCTGACGAAAAGAAAACTCCATTATCCGATGCCAATACCCCAGATAATCCCAAATCTGAAAACAGTTCCGACAAGGCATCTGAAAACTCCAATAAGAGCTCAGACAGTCGAAATCAAAAAATCCCCGGCGTCAAACAGGTCAATTTAAATGCATCTGCATCCGGAGAATCAGCCAAAGCCGAATCCAACAGCATCACGGAAACATCTGACAGCAATAACAATAGCGAAGATATCGAGCTTGAACCGGAAGGCATCGCACCAACCATTGAAGATCCCCAGCTTCTCCGTTTTAAACGCGAAGAAAAAAAAGCCAGAACAAGAAAAGGTCTCATAGCCTTTATCATTGTCATTTGCGTTTGTTTCATCGCCAGTCCCGCATTATTGCTCGCCAAAATTATTGAGCTGCCAAAACCGGAGCTTAACCTTCCTACAAAGGCTTCATTAAAAATCACAGTAGCCCCCGAAAAATCAACACATCTGGTTCTGAGAAAGTGCCAGGATGCCAATTGTTCGCAGAAAGACCTGCCGGAAGTTAAATCTGCCGACGGCATTAATGTGACATTTGACGATCTCGAAGCAGGTACATACCGCATTGATGCCGACATGCCGAATTACCGCCAGGAATCATTCACAATAAAACTGGAAAACGGAACTTCAGAAACCCGTCTTGACATGCCCAATCCCATTCCCCAGGAAACGGAATACCAAGTCCAAGTCACACCTGAAGATGCCAGAATTTACATCAATGATGAACTGCTCTCCGGCACAGGAAACCGATCTGTCAAGGCTCTTGTCGGTTCCAGCTATACCATTCGTGCAGTAAAAGCAGGATTCAAATCTCAAACTTTAACCGGAAACGTCGAACCCGATATGAATCTCAATATCAACCTCAACGAACAGGATCCTGTAACGATTGAGATTATGTCTTATCCCTCGCATTCCACTGCATCATTATTTGTCAACGGACGCCCAATGCGACGCACCGAAACGCCAGTGACTTTCGATAATATCGATCCGTCTCAAACAATCGCAATAGAAGTCATGAAACAGGGATTCCAAACCTATCGCCAGAATATTGACTTTAATACCTTGGAAGACAACAAGATTCGACTCTTTGCCGATCTCAAGTCACCTTAATTCTTCGCAAAGCTTGACAAATAATTTCAGCGTTGTATTATTTCGACCGTTTTAGCGTGCCCGCAAATTTTGCGGCGTTTCTTTTTCCCTTTTCCCTCCTTTGAGAACTTTAATCTTATGACAAACGTGATTGTGAATGCTGGTGGTTTCTTTGCTTCTGACGCCGAAGAACGTCTCGCTGCCTCTGATCTTTTTACAGCAGAAGAACTTGCTGAAAAATTCGAACATCTCTGCGAACATTTCGAGCGTCATCACGCTCATCTCAATGATGAAGCGACAGCCGCTCAGGTAGGTTTCTTCCTCGTCAATCGCGCCCTTCACATTCTCGGCTATGCACATAGCCACAATGAACCGCTTGGCGAAGATGTCCGCATTGAATACACCCTCTTCAATAGTGCCAATGCTTTCCTCGGACATGTCTCTGGTCGTGGCACCAGTGCTTTCTTCAATGGCGCTTGTGGTATCGGCAAACTCGCCGCTTGGGCCGCAAATCTCGATGAAGCTGTCAAAAATGAAGACGGTACAGCCGGCGATCCTCCCGCTTATGAACTCGATGAACAGATGCGCGCAACAAATCTTCAGTGGGCAATCCTTACCAATGGTCGTATCTGGAGACTCTTCCACAAAAATACCTGCGCTATGCTCAATACATATTTTGAAATGGACCTCCTCCAGATCCTCGAATCCAGAAATACTGACCTCTTCAAAGTCTTCGTCAATGCTTTCTCTGCAAAAGCCATTTCTTTCGATAAATCCGGCGCCTGCCCAGATAAGAAACTCCTTGCCTAATCGCTTGCCGTTTTCGGTTTAATAAGCCTTTGCCTCTCGGCAAAGGCTTTTTTTTTGCCCCCCCATATTCTCTCTGCACATGGGGTGGTTTCCATACACACATTTTCATTTGATTAATTCACCTTATCATTATATCAAATCCGGGCGCTTTAACGCACCTCATGCTCTCCCTCACTCTTTTACTCAATTCACACAAATAATCGTTTTCTCTAACGAATTCCCCTCGCAACTGCACGTCGAAAAGGATTCTTCACATGCAGAACTCATATAGCTCCGAGCTTCTGGCACTTCTTCTGTCCGGAATAGATCAGAAACTCTTTTCCGCTGCTCAGCTCGTCGTTCAGGAAAAATCCCGCTGCCTCATCTCATTAGCAGTTGGAAAAACCCGCACGAATTCAACAATAACAGACTCTTTCACTCGTGCTGCACCTGTTTCCGTCAACACGCTCTTTGACGTTGCAAGCCTTACCAAACCCATCGCAACCACGTCCCTCGTCATGAAGGCCTGCGATGAAGGTCTGCTCTCAACCGACCAAAAACTCATTTATATCGACAGCGTCAAATTTCCTTCATGGCTTCTCTCCTACACCATTCAGGATCTCCTCAGCCATCAGACACCGCTTCAGGCCTGGCACGACTTTCATGGACCGAATCCGCATCTTGACAATTATGAGGCTGCTACACACCTCTTCCAGCAAACCATATACGCACTTCCTGACAGAGATGACGGAAAATCCTGGTGCTACTCCGATCTAGGATTCATTCTGCTCGGCTTTATCCTCGAAAATTGCTACCAAAAGCCACTTCCGGAACTTTTCCGTCACAAAATCGCAGCCCCCCTCGGCCTCAGCGAATGCATGATGTTCAATCCGCTTCATTATTTCAGCCGTACCAATATTGCCGCAACCTGTGCCTATCAGAATGCCTATATTCAAGGCCATCCGGATGATGCAAATGCCCGCGTTCTGTGCCACGCTGCCGGTCATGCAGGCCTCTTTGCCACCGCAGAAGCCATTGCCCTCTTTGTTCACAAACTTCTTTCCGGCCAATTTCCCTGCCATCAGGACACAATCCACCAGTTTATTCATTATAAAAGCCCCAAAACGCCGTTCGCACTTGGCTGGGATCGCCCCACATCGAACGACTCACTCTCCGGCCGATGCCCCGGCGAAAATGTCATCGGACACCTCGGATTTACCGGCTGCTCCGTCTGGATCGACCTCGATACCGCTCGTTCTGTGACGCTTCTAACCAATCGAACACACCTCAACGACGATCCCAAATCCATCGCAAATATTCGCCGCGATATTCATCGCATTTGCTGGAATATCTGACGGCTTCGCTTTGGCTGCGCCATGCGCTCGCTGTACATGGCTTTGGCTGCGCCATACGCCATGTCTGACTGTGCTATGTTCTGCGAACATACGCACAGCCTTTTTTTATATTTATATATCATTCACAGCGTCCGCTTCGGCCGGCTGGCGCCGCAGGCCAGAAGGGGTAGCGGCGTATTTGCTTTGCAAATAGCCGCTCAGGGGAAGGCTTTCCCCTCCCAAATCTTCATACTCACAATTCATAACCAGCATCCGAAACAAAAATCCAGCAAAAATGTTGTAAATTGTGACATGATGCAACTTGAAACCATAGATTATTTTCAATTAAACTGGATGTCGTGTCTTGTCCTGTCTCATCCAAATACGAGGAAATGCTATGAAAACAACAAAATTTGCAGGCCTCACATCCCTGCTCATTGCCGCGATTCTATCCGGTTGCTCCCTTGAAGAAGTCGTCGATCGCGGCCAAAAATGCCCTCCATCCGACGCACAGGAGGGCTCCGTTCTGACATCCATTAAAGTCGGCAGCGCCACATGCAAACGTGAATATGCCGAAGACGAACCCGTTCCACATAACTGCATTTCTGCCGATATCCTGCAGGCATTTGAATCAAACACATGTCCGTACGATCAAAAATACTGCGTCGAAGACAGCAACAATACCTCGAATTATTACTGCGAAGCTGACTGCGCCAGCGGTTTTGTTCGTTGCGGCGGAAGATGTGTCGATCCTCTCGTTGCCAATCACTACTGCGGTGCAACACTGGATGGTGCTTGTTCCGATGAATCCAGCGACAGTCCCAACTACAAAGGAATAGACTGTGGCTCGAGCCAATACTGCAACCGTGGTGTGTGTGAAACATCTGAAATCTGCAGTGATTCTCAGGTTGCATGCAGCGGCAAATGCATCAACCCCCAAACCGATCAATATCACTGTGGAGCCGCAGGCGAATGCACCAGCACGGATATGTACGACTCTAACTTCGCCGGTTCCGAATGCAAATCCGGCGAGTCATGTCAATATGGCACATGCAAATCCGGGTGCATCGGCGACCTCGTTCTTTGTAATAACCAATGTATCGATCCCGCTGTAACAGCTTCGAACTGCGGTGCCAAAGGCACATGCTCCAGTCCAGACCCCGAAAATGAAAACTTCGTCGGTGTTCAGTGCAAACCCAATGAAATATGCATGGACAACACATGCGTCGAAAATTGCTCAAACGGGCAGATTTTGTGCAATAAAAAATGCATCAATCCTCTCGAAAATCCTGAATTTTGCGGTGCAAGAGGCACTTGCAGCAGCACCGAAGATGACGAAAACTACGCAGGTGAAACCTGTTCGGGAAATCGTATCTGCCAGGAAGGCTCATGCAAATGCCCTGAAAATGCTCCCATTTTCTGCAAACTTTCCGATGACCTGTCCCTCTGTGTCGATCCACAAGTCAAAAATGAATACTGCGGCTGCACCGAAGACAATGCGGGTACCGACTGCACTCAAATGATGGGTGAAGATGGCTTGAACTATAGCTGTGTCGATTCCGTTTGCACACTCACCAACTGCAATGCCGGTGAAACACAATGTGGCGATACCTGCATCAATCTGTTCGCCGCCGACATGAACAACTGCGGCAAATGCGGTCAGGTCTGTAGCACAAATGCCCCATCCAATTCATCTGCAGCATCCTGCGACCTCGGAACTTGCCGCTACGCCTGTGACGACGGCTACTACAACACATGCCTCTTAACCGCCAATACAGACGAAGAAAAGCTCGCCTGCTCTCTGAGTTCCAAAATTAACTGTGCCAAAATCGGAACCAATACCTGCTGCGGTGATTCCTGCACAAACTGCGAGGATAAAAACACCTCGACATCAACGTTTTCATGCTCGGCAGGAAACTGCATCGTGACATCATGCACCCCAGGACAGCAGTACTGCGACGACGCCTGCAGAACCGTTTCTGAAGACAATGAACATTGCGGGGCTTGCAATAACAAATGCGGCGAGGGTACATCCTGCGATTCGGGCAATTGTGTCTGTGCTGACAATAAGACAAACTGCGGAAATGACTCGTCACCAAACTGCCGTGCTCTCGATTCTGATATAGAATTTTGCGGAAATTGCGGCACAAACTGCGATGCCATCAAACCGGCCAATACGCTCGCAACTGAATGTTCCACAGGAGTATGCCAATATAAATGTGCTGAAGGTTACTTTAACAAGGGCGGTACGACTGCAACATCTATTAATTGCGTCAGAATTGGCACTAATAACTGTTGCGGCACTGACTGCACTGACTGCGACAGCATGGCTTCGGCAGGCACATACTATGCCTGCAACAGTTCTGACAGCACCGGAACCTGCCAGAAATCTTCATGCGGTTCAGGTCAGATGCTTTGCAATGGCACCTGTTCGACGGTTGCCACTGATTCTACAAATTGCGGTTCATGTGATCACACATGTGGTACAGGTGCAAAATGTTCCGGTGGCAGTTGTGTCTGCGCAACCACTGGACAAACCAATTGTGGTACAGACACTGACCCTTCCTGCAAAAATTTGAGTTCAGACACATCCAACTGTGGCGGATGCGGTGTCACATGCGCAGCCCTTGCCCCGGCCAACACAAAAGTCACAACCTGTAATGCAGGAACATGTTCTTTTGAATGCAACGATGGTTATTACAATAAAGGGACAGGCAATACAGCAGCATCCATTAACTGCGTTAAGAAAGGAACTAACACCTGTTGCGGCGATTCCTGCACAAACTGTGAAGAAAAAAATACAGATTCGACGAAATATTCCTGTTCTGCAGGAACCTGCACGGTTTCCGCCTGTTCATCCGGTGAGCTCTTCTGTTCCGGAAGCTGCAAAACAGTGGCCTCCGATAAAGATAATTGCGGTGCATGTGATAATAAATGCGGTACCGGAACATCCTGCCAAAACGGAAACTGCCAATGCACAACCTCAGGTCAAATAAACTGCGGAACTGACTTAAATCCGGTCTGTGCAGATACCAAAACAAACACCAGCTATTGCGGTAACTGCGCAACCAGATGTTCTGACATCGCCCCCGCAAATTCCTCTGTTAAATCAAACAATGGCTGCTTAAATGGTATCTGCCAATTCACCTGCAATACAGGTTTCTTTAACAAAGGCACAGGTGATACAGCCACTACCATTAATTGCGTCCCCATCGGAACCAATACATGCTGCGGATCATCCTGTAAAAACTGCGACTCAATGGCTTCCAGCGGAACCTATTATACCTGCAGCAATACGACGACATCCGGTACCTGTGAAAAATCTTCATGCGGCTCAGGTCAGATGCTTTGTAACGGTTCCTGTTCTGAGGTTGCAACGGATTCTTTAAACTGTGGTGCCTGCGGCAACGTTTGTGGCTCAGGAGCTAAATGCGAAAACGGAAGTTGCACTTGCTCTACGTCAGGACAAACAAACTGTGGTTCCGATGCTAATCCATTATGTATAAGCTTAAACTCAGATAAGGCCAACTGTGGCGGTTGTGGCATTGCGTGTTCATCGCTTGCCCCCGTCAACACGAATGTCAAAACCTGCAGTTCTGGTGCATGTTCATTCGAATGCAAAACCGGTTATTACAATATCGGCACCGGAAATACGGCAACAACAATCAATTGTGTTAAGATAGGAACCAATACATGCTGTGGTTCAAGTTGTACAAACTGCGAATCACAGAACACATCATCGACCAAATATACGTGCTCTGAATCAGGAACTTGTATCATTTCATCCTGTTCTGATGGACAGCTCTTCTGTTCAGGCAACTGTAAAACCGTCGCTACTGACAGCTCCAACTGTGGCGCCTGCGGAAATGTCTGCGGTTCAGGAACAACATGTCAAAACGGTGTTTGTGTATGTGCAGGCGGACTGACCAATTGCGGAACGGATGCAGCTCCTGCATGCGTTCAAGTGACGGTTGATACGAATTATTGCGGCAACTGCGCAACCAAATGTTCAAATATAGCCCCAGCCAATGCGACTGTTAAATCGAGTGGCGGATGTTTAAACGGTGTCTGTCAATTTACCTGCAATTCCGGATATTACAACAGAGGCACAGGTAATACAGCCAGCACCATTAACTGCGTTCCCATCGGCACAAACACATGCTGTGGTTCATCTTGCACAAACTGCGATTCAATGGCCTCTAGTGGTACCTATTACACCTGCACGAGTGGTGCCTGTGTAAAATCCTCATGTGGTTCAGGGCAGACACTTTGCAATGGTTCATGCGTTGATACCAAAACAAATTCCAGCAATTGTGGTGGTTGCGGAAATGTTTGTGGCTCAGGAACGAAATGCGAAAACGGAACTTGCATTTGTTCCACTTCGGGACAAACCAATTGCGGAACAGCATCCTCTCCCTCCTGCATCAACGTTTCTTCCACTAACATCAATAACTGTGGTGGATGTGGTGTGAAATGTTCAGCCAATGCACCTGCCAATGCAACCGCATCCAGCTGTTCCAATGGCATTTGTTCGTATACCTGCAGTTCCAGCAGTTATACAAACTGCGGTGGTACAACAGCCAGCACCATCAACTGCATTGCCAAAGCAAACATGCAAACAGACCCCAACCATTGCGGTAATTGCACGACCAAATGCAGCTCTTCTCAAGTTTGTGTCAACGGTTCATGCCAACCCCGATGTGGTTCCTCGGCCACGTTGTGCGGTTCGACCTGTGTAGACACCAAATCCGATCCCAACAATTGTGGTTCGTGTGGTCATGTTTGCCCAGTTCCATCCAATGCCTATGGTGCTACATGCCAGGCAGGTCAATGCGTACCGACATGCATGCCTAACTACTATCCAAAAGATTCTTCTACCTGCACCAATTGTTATTCATCGACGACTGCGTCAACGACGACAGTATCAAATACATATATATATTGTATCAACGGGGATCTCACAATTAATGCTTCAACGACATCTGCAACATATTCCAACTTGCTTTATGTGTCCGGGAAAATATCGACTGTCTCTGGTTCAACGCTTCAAACTCTATCCCTGCCAAAACTCAGAGAAGCAGGATCGATTAATCTCAGTTCATCTTCGCTAACATCTCTCAATTTGAGCAGTCTTGAAAATGTTGGTTCCTTTAGCCTCAGCAATTCAAAACTGTCGACAACTCTCTCTCTGCCTATAAAAACGAGTGGTGGATTCAGTTTAAATTACAATAATCTATTACCATCTATCACGATTCCAAACCTCACAAAGGCTAATTATATCGCTATTAACAACAATTCAGCATTAACATCAGTCTCAGCGCCCAAACTTCTCAGTGCACATTATATTGATCTTAACTATGATTACATGTTAAAAACAATCGATCTTCCATTATTAAAATATCTCACACTGGATTTCATGCTTATTGACAGTTCTGTTACCGAACTTTCACTTCCAAATCTGGAATATATACAAACTGAAGAAGATAGTTATTGCGAAGACTTTGGTTATGAACTGGGAGAAGGTGAGGTAGAAGGAGGTTATCTCAATATTGACGACAATAGAGTTCTTACCTCGGTAAATTTGCCAAAGCTCACTTATTCCGACTTGGTCTATATTAGGAATAATAAAATGTTAAACAAAGTGTACGCGCCAGAAATGGATCACAATGTTTATCTTTATGTTCATGACAATCCTAATCTTTCTTGTTCATATATTAACAACTTCTGCGATGTCAATTCTTGTATATATGATGTATACAGCAACGCGGCATCCAGTTGCGCAAGTTGCCAATAATTTCATCAATCACACCTTAATCCTCCGCAGCCCTTCTGCTGCGGAGGATTTTTTTTACCATTGTCATGGCAATATAAAGCTCAACGAACCTTATCGTTTATAACCTTAAAATCAGTAAAGCTCCCATTTTTCGATGATATCAGTCATATGTATGTATGACGAATGAGTCGGGCATGATTAGGATAATGCAATTTTAAAACCGCTTTGTGTTGCGAAGACTGGGGCGTTGCGGGGTGTCCCCGCACTGAGGGTAGGCGCGTATTTGCTCGCAAATAGCGTCGTAGGGGGCTTTGCCCCCTCACCCCCAAAATCACCCCTTTCTGAAAACTCCTTAAATAGAATCCGGAAAAACTCCCGGCAGGATAATTCCAATCCCGATTTGACAGGCTCATTAGCACTTGAAATCGTTGAATCATTTATTTTAGACTATATTTTCGCGTTGAATTTGTTCTTATTTTCTCTATCTCAACAAAATACTGGCAAATGCTATGAAAACAACAAAATTTACAGCCTTCACATCACTGCTCATTGCCGCGATTCTATCCGGCTGCTCCCTTGAAGAAGTCGTCGATCGCGGCCAGAAATGCCCTCCATCCAACGCACTGGAAGACTCCGTTTTGACATCCATTAAAGTCGGAAGCGCCACGTGCAAACGCGAATACGCCGAAGACGAATCTGTTCCCCCAAGATGCGTTTCTGCCGATATTCTTCAGGCTTTTGAAACAAACTCATGTCCGCTCGAACAAAAATACTGTGTCGAAGACAGTAACAATGCCTCGAATTATTACTGCGAAGCAGAATGCGCCAGCGGTTTTGTTCGTTGCGGAGGCAGATGCGTCGATCCTCAGATCGCCAATCACTACTGCGGTGCAGCTCTTGACGGTGCTTGTACTGACGAATCCAGCGACAGTTCTGACTACAAAGGTGTTGACTGCGGCTCTGGAAAATACTGTAACCGTGGTGTCTGCGAAACGTCTGAAATTTGTAGTAATTCCCAGATTGCTTGCAACGGCAAATGCATTGATCCCATGACTGACCAATACCATTGTGGAGCCGTCGGCGAATGCACCAGCACAGACATATACGACTCCAACTTCGCCGGTTCTGAATGCAAATCCGGCGAGTCATGTCAATATGGTGTATGCAAATCCGGATGTATTGGGAACCTCGTTCTCTGTAATGGCCAATGCATCGATCCTTCAATAACCGTATCAAACTGTGGTGCCAAAGGAACATGCTCCAGTTCTGACCCTGAAAATGAAAATTATGCAGGTGTGCAGTGCAAATCCAATGAAGTCTGCATGGATAACACTTGCGTCGAAAATTGCACAAGCGAGCAGATTCTATGCAATAAAAAGTGTATTGATCCTCTCACAAACACTGAATTCTGTGGAGCAAAAGGCGCATGCAGCAGCACAGAAAATAACGAAAATTACGCCGGTGAAAACTGCACAGGAAATCGTATTTGTCAGGAAGGTAAATGTATTTGTCCAGAAACTGCGCCTGTTTTCTGCAAACTTTCCAATGAGATGTCCCTCTGTGTCGATCCGCAAG
>JAZRWV010000506.1:0-4457 GCA_045599925.1 Myxococcota bacterium | reverse complement strand
GACATGGCTACGATCCGACTTCCATATAGCCCACGGTTCCTGCAACCGTTGAGCCGCCTGATCTTTTCTGGGGATTGGCTACGGCGCCAAAGTCGATGAGATACAGGCTGTTTTCCGCCTTCATAGGGTCGTAGGGAGAATCGCCCCACACTTTTATGTGACGATTCACCGCATCCGTTGGGCTGTTGACCAGAATATTGGAAGGCTTGATATCGCGATGAATAATCGGAGGCACATATTGCGTCTGAAGACAGTAAAGAATTTTTGCGATTTCGCGCACGATGTGGAGTATTTCAATTTCTCCCAAAGGCCGCTCTGAAACTTCCATATTCATGTACTGAAGAAGGGAAATCCCATTGACATATTCCTGCACAATCCAGCATTCGGTAAACTCATCATTCGGTGCAATATAATCATAGTATTTGGGGACACCTTTGACATTCAATGCCTGCAGCACTTCAGCTTCGCGCTTGAACAGCTCGTAATTCTTCAGGTTATCACTGAATTTTAGCGCTTTTATCGCAACGGATTCTCCTGTTTTCAGGTTTTTTGCGCGATATGTCCTGCCGTTGGCGCCCTCGCCGATCTGTTTGACGTACTGATACCCTGCCTGTACGAGCGTTTCCGGTGTACTTAGGTCGTCAGGAACACTCGCGTCTATATTTTCTGATTTCTTATCTGTATTCACATCTGCATGCGCTGTTTTGACATCTTGGAATAAAATGTCGATTAGCTTTTTCGGCTTACGCCTTTGTGGCATTTGAGGCTTGTTCCCCGCAGATGTCTGGATGTCGTTTTTAGAGGTGTTCCGCCTTTCTGTTTGATTAATGCATTCCTCTAAATTCGGTTTGGAATTCATGACAGTACCTTGCTCCCTTTATTGCGCTACGCTTGACCTGCGCATACTTTAATAATCTTTGCTTGTTGTTTCAGTCGATTGTATTCAGTTCCTATTTAGCCACATTCAATACATCTGTGACAGGAACTGGGAAGGGGGTACTCAGAACGCGTTCTCCATTTTTGTCATTCTTAATCAAATACAGAATAGGGATCAGGCTGCCTTCAAGACTTTTGTCAGGCTCTGTATGTGTCATAACCGTGTGTACCAGTGCATCGGGGGAACTGTCATCGGGCGGATTGAAACTATAGGTGATCTTCCATGTCGCAGGATACGCAATACCATGTTTGAATAATGATGCATCCTCTAGATTGGATTGTATATCGAGATATTCAAGGCGAATAACAGTTGCCATCGATTTTCTGGCCGATTTCAGGAATGAACATTGTGCGCGGTATTCAGGCCAGGTTTTGTAACATAAATAGATGACAGGTATGAGTAAACACAGAATTAAAGGCAAAAAAACTGTGAAATGTATCTTCGCAAAATCTGGAAATATTTCCAATATGTCTGGTGATAGTGTTTTAGAGAATTCTTTTGTCGTATATACAGAAATTAATGTCCAAAAAACAGAGAATGTTAGAAAAAATGAATAGATTGCTGCTAATACGGAGAAATTAGGTTTCGAAGTCAACCTGGAGATAGCGGTCTTAATGGATTTCCACAGCAGAAATCGCTTTAAATGTCCGGGAAGTGTTCTGGGATATTTATCTTCCAGCGCCTGCCAAAGCTCAATATTGCCAGCCTGATGATAGCCTTTTACCTGGCCCAGCGAATAGGCTTTTGTTGCAGTCTGTTCTCCGTCGACCTGTGGAATTTGGCTGAATTGCTGTGTTTTTAGTGCTGTAAAGAACTGGCGTAGTGTTTCGAAATCCAAGAGTCTGTCGTCGACTTTTGGGGCCAGCATTTTGCGAAGCACACAGGTGATTTGATAGGGCAGGTGTTCCAGATGCGGATCGATGAGTACGTGAAAATCCTGTATTTCCAGTTCTTCCGGCGCCACACCGCTCAACAGATAGACGGCGACAATCGCGAGCGAGTAGATATCGCTGGCGGGAACTGCATGTCCCATGAGTTGTTCAGGGGCCATATAACCATACGTTCCGACAACTGTCGAACCGCCGCTCTTGACCTGCGGATTGGCTACGGCACCGAAATCGATCAGATGGACTTCGGGTGTGTCGCTGTTGCCCACGTAATTGAGCAGAATATTGGACGGTTTGATGTCGCGATGAATTACAGGCGGATCATAGCTGTGAAGCTTTTCGATGATGTCGAGCAGCTGCAGCAGCAAATCGCCGATCTGTCCAATCTGAAACCGATGTCCGCGAGCAATAAACTGCTGGAGCGGTTCACCTTCGATAAACTCCTGAAGAATAAAGGCTCGCGGTTCTGCAATGTCCAGGAATTCTTTGACGCCGATCAGCTTCGCAACCCCGGGAATATCGAGTCTTTTCAAAGTTTCGGCTTCGCGTTGAAACAGGTCATACTGCTTCCAGTCCTTAACCGACTGCACGATCAATTGCTTGATCGCTATCTTTTGTCGCGATGTCGCATCTTCTGCGAGAAATACAGCCCCTTGAGACCCTTTGCCCAGTTGCCGAAGGATTCGGTACTTCGTGCCAAACAGTTCCTGAATCGCATCGATTTCGCTATCGGATGACGTTTTTGGGGGCTCTGTCTGTTCATATCCCGTTCTTTTGATTTTTTCATCAGCGGTTCGAATCTGATCCGTCATATTTTTCCTTATCGCTTATCAAAAATAGTGTTTTCATCCAGCCATGAATGGCTGCTCAACTGCCGTGCTGTTTTACCAGATGTTCAGCAATTGTTCCAAGACTGAGATGCTGTCAAAATAGGCTATGGCTCAGTCGAGATTGAGAAGATATGGAACGCATGACGGAACCATAAAAAAAGTAGGTCGCTGATCCTCTGTCGCTGGTGGAAATATGAAATTCGTAGGTCGCTGATCCTCTGTCGCCAGTGGAAATAGGAAATTGGTGGGTCGCGGATCCGCTGTCGCTGTTGGAAATAGGAAATTGGTGGGTCGCGGATTCTTTGGCGCCAGTGGAAATAGGAAATTGGTGGGGCGCGGATCCGCTGTCGCTGTTGGAAATAGGAAATCGGTGGGTCGCGGATCCTCCGTCGCTGTTGGAAATATAAAATCCGCAGGTCGCGGATTCTTTGGCGCCGGTGGAAATATAAAATCAGTGGGTCGCTGATCCTCTGTTGCTGGTGGAAATATGAAATTCGTAGGTCGCTGATCCTCTGTCGCTGGTGGAAATATGAAATTCGTAGGTCGCTGATCCTCTGTCGCTGGTGGAGACATGCAGGCCGTGCAGCAAGCTGTTTTGATGCGCTCGCTGATCCTCTGTCGCTGGTGGAGACAAGTGTGGCAAACAGGGACTGTGAAAAAGAAAAAGCGCGGCGTATCGCAATGCGATAGCCGCGCTCAGACCATGCGTACCGGCTAAAAGCCGGAAGCATGGTTTCCCAAAAAACGACGATTAATTAACCTTTTCCGGACAAAGATTAATGTCTTGTGTAGCCAGGGTATTGTCATCTTCGATGCACTCTGTGAATTCACCGAATTCCTTGCCTTCTGTGGGTTCATCGACAACGAAGTAGAATTGAACCGGAGATTTGAGTTTGACTTCAGAGCCGTCGATGGAAATGGTCTGATTCCAGTCAATGGAAACGGTGCTGGTGGCACCCGGTGCCAGGGAATTTGTGAGTTTTTGGCTGTCAATGAGGACTTTGACATCGCCATTGCTCGTGGGAACAACCGCGTAGATGTTCACCGTCAGGCCGGCGGGAATGCCCAGAGAGCCTTTGTTCTCGATCTTTGCAATGAGCTTGAGAATGCCCTTTTCGCATGCTGATTCATCTGTTGACAGGCCCTCGGCGACCAGATTCGGCGCATTGAAAAGTCCATCCGGCTGAACATTCTGGCGGAAGTTGTTGAGATTTGGCATCTTCCAGTTCTGTTCTTCGTGTTTGGGAACGGTTCCGTCTTCATTGATGTTCGTGACGTGGTAGTCGTACTGATTCCAGATGCGGCGCGTGCGAACCCAGTGCTCCTCGGGATCATTGAACGCTCGAATACCGGTAAATGGCTTAAATGCGTAGTTATTGGAGACAACAACGATTTCGCTGTGATTGTCATTATCGACGTCGACGACGAGTGGATATTCAATTAAAGTACCGCTGGAGTTCGGAATATCCGTAATGAGTTTTTCTGCCGGACAATAACCGTATGAATCTTTGACGCACTGTCCATTGGCATCTTTGACCGTACTTCCTGGGCCTTTGTAGATGTGAAGATTGATTTCATCTGCATAGAGGACTTCAGCAATGCCATCGCCTTCAAAGTCGAAAAGGCTTGAGCCTGTCGCTTTGCTTGACCAATCCTGAGTGTTGAAATCGGCCCAGACAATCTCACCGCGGCCATCATAGACGACATAAGAATAAGGTGTTGCGAGGCCGACATCGGGTTTCTTGTCGCCGTTAAAATCTGCGATAACAAGGGGGCCACCGCCCGTCATGCACATATATCTGC
>JAZRWV010000505.1:0-1018 GCA_045599925.1 Myxococcota bacterium | reverse complement strand
CCTCAGTTCGCAATATGAAATGAATTTCGTTTCCCGAGCCTGTCGTCTCTCCAACTCATTCCGGCACATTTGCTCACTGGGCTCTGCGGTTTTCGCCATTCGCAGGATGGCGAAAACCGCAGAGCCCCCACTTAAGGACTCAGCCCTTAAGGAAACTCTGAATAAAGCTATTAATCTTTATTCAGAGTTTCCCGTTATGATGAATTTGGGGGCAATAGAATAGTACAGTTGGAACGGTTAATAGGATGATAAAATAAAAAAATGATACATTATTCAGCTGTTTCCGGTTTAGCCGTACTAAACTCAAACGGATAATCGACCACAAGCTTACCATCCGACGGAGCAGGGAATGACCAAGTCTTAATGCCCTCAGTCAAACAATTTTCGACGTTTTTATTGTTCATCGTTGTTTCTTTCACAGAAACTTCAGCAACCTTGCCATGTTCATTGAGCGTCCATGACATCGTGATTTTTCCCGCCAAATCTTTGTTATTGGCGAGTTCTTTTTCGTAGCAGGACTTGACGGCATCAGAATTCTGATTAACGATCATCTCGATCATGCGTTTGGTTGGCTTTTTCTCGTCATCGCTTTCGGCATTTGCAGCATCATCAGCTTTTGCTGCATCATCAGCTTTTTTGTCACAGCCAGTCAAAGTCATTCCACAAATGGCTAAACCAGCACAAAGAATGATGAAACTAAAAAATATATTGTGTTTGGATGTTAATTTCATAAGTACACTCCTTTGGATTGAGAAAAACTTCAGGAAAACAAATACGATTCGAAAGTCCAACGATCCTCTATTATGGCTACTTACCCCATAACGTATGCATGATTCTATCATGATTGCAAGGGTAGGAACATCGATTTTTTGTTTTTTGGTTACTATTCAGCCGGGGGGAGGAAAAAAACAGGGGAATTCAAAAAATGCTGTTCTTTTTTTCGAATTTGAGGCAAATACTAGATGCTACACGGTGTAGCGCCCAGTATCAGCCTAAAAAAATAATATGCGCCGCAATT
>JAZRWV010000504.1:0-3726 GCA_045599925.1 Myxococcota bacterium | reverse complement strand
GATCGGGCATATTGGACGCCGGCTCCGAAACAAAGGCCTGCTGAGCCTGACTGTCCAGAAATGTCGTTCTGGCCATCATGAGCTCTCTCTGAAGCACTGTATGGGTTTCCACACAGCTCTGAATCACAGCGACAACCCTTGCCACTGAAAGACTTTCCGGGGTTCCCGGTGTCAGCGATTCCAGTCGTTCACTTGCTGTGGAAATAATCTTCTGTTCGACATCGAGGCGTGCTTCGAGATGCCCCATCGCATCTGAAATGAGTTTTGGGGCTTTTTCAATCCAGTCAACGCTGGAAATGTCGCGCTGCGTGTCGCGCAAAAGCGTCTGCAGTTTGGTGTAATAAAGTCGCGACTGCTGGAAGGCATAATAGGCACTGCGGCGCGCTTCATCGAATTTGCCACGGCACATCTGCGAATGCACGATGGCTTCGGTCGCAGCCTGGCTGTCTTCCAGATCGAGTTCAAGCGCATTAAAATAGAGGTTTACAGCCTCATTTGTCAGCCGCATAATCGTGCGGCCATCCAGGCCAAATGCATCCTGAATCAGACGAAATTCCAGCTGGCGTTCGGAAACTTCGTTGGCCGCATCGATGTCCGTATACGACAGCTTGAACGGACGCCGCGCATCTCCGTCGTTCTTTAATGCCGCAAGAACGCGGTCGATAATTTGAAGGTGGCGCTTCGTGTCGGGCAAAAGTCCCGCTCTGCGGTCCATTCCATCCAGTAACGGCGCAAGTGAAAAATCGATATACTCCCTGTCTGCTTCGACTTCCATGCCCATGCGTTCGGCAATCACATCCATGATTTTCAGGGCAATTGTCAGCGTGTCGTAATGTCGAAATGCCTCATCCCTGCGCGAATCTGACTGACTAAGCTGAAATAACGGATAAGCATGAAGAAGTACGCGCAAACGCTTGACAAGCGAACTGTTTCGCAGCTCATCGCTTAAATCTGGCGCATCTTCGGGCAACTGACTGAACAAATCCATTGACTCTACCATCCTTTTGCAGAATGTCAAAAAACCGAGGCTTTTTACCTCATTTCGGTTCCTTTGTGCAAGGATGATGCAATTATAATGATGATTTATTGGGGCCTTGCTATTGGCCTGCGGCCAATACGCAAGGCTGCGCGGCCTGTTGCATACGGCCGCGCGTATGCATTTGATACCGCCCCTGCATTGTGATATTCAATGCCGTTGACTGTTCATTCTTTGAGGTGGGGTTATGATGAATAAAAAAGGTGTTTTGCTCGCAACTTTAGTTATGAGCGTTATGGGATGCAGCGGCGAAGATGCTTTCGTTCTGGACGATTCCATTGCCAGAGAATTTTGTTTGAAGGGAAAAGCCTGTCAGGTCGATGAAAGTTTGGGCATGACCGATGGACAGGTCTGTATCTCCATCATTAAATCGGAGGTCGAGAAATATTCCAAATGCAGTGATGAACTCAGTAAACTCTATCTTGCAATGAAAGAACTCAGCTGCAATGACTTTTCCAGCTTTGCCCAGCTGAAGCCAAATCACTGCGGCAATGATGATTTGAGCCAGAATCTGAACGGTGAATACGATGCCTATGTCGACTGTTTGAACCGAAAGTATTCAAAAGTCATGGATGCATGCAAACTGTCTGGTGGATGTTGGGATGATTCCATTGCAATCATTGACGGCGAGAATGTCATTTGTGGAAAATCTGAAAAATGTGTGGATGGAGAATGTGTTCCCAAATGCGGAAAACATGAAGTGGTGGACGAAGATGATGATGTTTGCCGATGTGACAGGGAAAATCATTGGGTGAATACCGGAACAGGCTGCGGTTGTGATGAGGTCGAGGGCTATGTTCAGGACGGAGATGTCTGCAGATTTACATGCGACGCGCTTCGTGAAACCTATAATCCTGTGAGTAAAGTCTGCCGCTGCAGCAAAGCTGAACACTGGGTCGGGACTGCCGGCAGCTGCGCATGCGAAGAAGGTTTCGTCTTTTTTGAAAATGCCTGTGAACCCATTGGAAACTGCAATCCGGAAAGAGAACGCCTGGATGCTTCAAGTGACACCTGCCTCTGCAATTCAACAGGCCATTGGACCGGAACGGCCGGAAATTGTGTCTGCGAAGCCGGTTATGAACTCGTCGGAAATGTGTGTCAGTTCCCCAATAACTGTGATGCTATAAAAGAAGTATTTAACCCGGAGGATGGTTCGTGTGCGTGCAATGAGGCCGCTCATTGGGCAGGAACAGCCGGAAGCTGCGCTTGTGAAACTGGATTTGTGCTCAAAGGAACATCTTGCGTAGCCCCTCTGACGTGTCCTGACAATGAAATATACGATGCATCTAATGATACCTGTGGTTGCGATGGCAATAAACACTGGGTGGGCGAATCCGGGCAGTGTACTTGCGATGAAAAAGCCGGTTTTATGCTGGTCGGTGATGTATGCCAGTCTATATGCTCCAGTGAAAAAGAGATGTTTGATGTCTCAAAAGGAGCCTGTGTTTGCAATACATTCGATGGATATGTGGATGTTCAGGGAACGTGCAAGGCTGCTTCGGAAATCGCCGTCGGTGATATCGTGACATTTGGCGTTTATGAGCAGGATAATAATACATCCAATGGCAAAGAGCCGATGGAATGGCGCGTGCTCGATATCGATGATGGAAAATATCTGCTGTTGAGTGTGAATGCTATCGATGAAAAACGCATTTCTGCAGATGAAAGTGATACCTGGCTGAAGAGTTCCATTCGCGCATGGCTCAATGGTTATGACTACAATTCGTCAACCTTTAACTATTCAAATCCTAATAGCAAATATGGGAATTTTATCGATAGACTCGGGATGGGCAAATCCTTGATTGTAGAAAATAAGGAGGGTACAGGATCCAATGCCTCCTACTGGGTATTTTTGTTGAACGAAGCTCAGGTGAATAAGTATCTGCCTACGGAAGCCGATCGAAAAGCCCATATTACAGAATTTGCAATTAATGAGGGGGGGAAACCGTCAGACTCAAGTTGTACGAAAACTTCCTCCCCAGACAACTGTCTCGGGAGTTGGTGGCTTATCGATATTGCTTCGAACAAAGCGAAATATGTCACTTATGAAGGCAAAATCGCGTCTATTAGTTTGAAAAATACCGATAATGTCGTTCGTCCGGCGATGTGGGTAAGATTCTGATGGAACAAATTGTAAAGGCTGGTTCGATAAGGAATTTCAGGGGGGAATAGTGATGTTCGAATGGATATGATAAAAAATGAAAAAAAACTTTGACATGATACATGTAGGCGCGTATAAGGCCGCCTCGTTCGACGGGTTCTGAAGAGCCTGCGGCAATCTTGAAAACCGAAGAAGAGAGAGAATAATAAGCAGAAGTGCGAGCCTAATAAAAGAGGATCTGCGGAGCAGATACCTCGTGATGCAAAAAGCATCCAGTAACCGCGTAGCATGCTACGCGGCAATAAAAAAACTAAAAGCTCTAATCCATGGAACCGCGTAGCATGCTACGCGGTGTCATAGAAAGAGCTAAAAATAAGAGATCAAACTGGAGAGTTTGATCCTGGCTCAGGACGAACGCTGGCGGGAGGGCTAACACATGCAAGGCGAACGTGAAAGGGGCTTCGGCCCTGAGTAAAGCGGCGCACGGGTGAGTAACACGTGAATAATCTGCCCTTATGACCGGGATAACAGACCGAAAGGACTGCTAAAACCGGATAAGCTTCCGCGCCAACCGGGCGAGTGGAGAAAA
>JAZRWV010000503.1:0-4666 GCA_045599925.1 Myxococcota bacterium | reverse complement strand
GTTTTCGCCATTCACAGGATGGCGAAAATCCTCGGCCCCCCACTTAAGGGCTAAGCCCTTAAGAATCCGTAATATCTTAAAGTTCTATAAGCATTTTGCGGTGCCTAACCATCTTGCCTCGCCGGGGGCCCACCCGGCTCTCTTCAGATTCTGCCTTATAATTAATTTTTATTCAGACCTTCCTTAAGGGAAATGAATGTTCTACTGATAAGCATTGCATGGTCGACACTGATATAATGTTGGTTGTGTTGCCAATTGACCGTAGTTTATATGAAAGATATTTATCATCATCTGCAAATCGGGACGCGCAATTCCGAGTACATGGAAGTAAAAGCCGATTTGCTTGAAAGGATGTGGAAAGAACGTCTTTATCTTGAATTTCCCTATGTTTCACCTGTCGCGGTTGAACAGCTTAAATCTGAAAACGAACGACTTAAATCGCAAATTATGAGCGATAAGCTGAGTGCGAGCGATGATAATTCTGAGGCAATTTTTCACTACAAAACGATGATGTGGAGTGGCGTTGGTGTTGGAAGTGCCGGGGTTGTCATGCTGGCTGCGGGTGCGGCTCTGGTTGCTTTGCAAAACAAGATGCTGTTGAATTTAAAAATCCGGATAATCCGACAGCAGTACGGGTGAGTGATAAATACACAGCAGGCTGGACATTGATTGGGGCAGGCGTTACAGCTGCTGTTGTTGGTGTGGCACTTGCAGGCATTTCGGCTTATTATTTCTCGAAGACAAAGCAGGATGAAATGATCTCATTCGGAATTTCTCTGAACAGTGCAGGCATGGTCGTGACTTTTTAAGACATATCCGTTATTATTAAGCGGGGGAACGTCAGAGCAAGCTTTCTCATTCAATTTAAAGAAATGAACAATCGAAGCACAAAATTGAATTTTGGTTTTCTCGTTTTCGCGGTTAGCTTTTTGCTTTCCGGATGTACGCTCGATGCGCATCTTCCGTGTGAACGCAAGGCGGATAACAATCATAAATATGATTTGTCATTACCCGATGATGGTCATGTATATTATAATGATTCCAACTGCATTCAATTGTCATGTGAAGAGGATGGACACTGGGTCATCAATTCGAAATTTTCCTGTGATTATTCATGTTCAAGCAATAAGGATGCTGTCGAATGCGGTGAATGTGTGAATGGAATGTGCAGTCAGGACGATACCAAAATTTGTAAAAATGGCAAATGGGTGATTGCAGCAAAAGGCGAATGCGAATCATGTAAAGAAGGCATGGAAACTTATGTCGATGTTGCTGTTCAGGATGAGAGGGGAGAGACAAGTCTGATATGTAAAAAGCGCAAATGTATATCTGAAAATTGGGTTTTTGTAGATTTTACATGTCCGCATTCGTGTGCAGGAAATGCCTGTGGCGAATGCATTAATGGACAATGCAATTATTCAGGCAGTTTTAGCATTTGTGAATCTGGTGAATGGAAAGAAGCCGCAGACGGTCAATGTGGAGAATGCGAAAATAATCAATGCAATATTGAGGAAGGGAGAATTTGCAGAGACCACAAATGGGTCGCATTCGAAGACGGCGATCTTGAAAAGTGCAAGGGCTGCGACAATGGCGACAAAGAAGTATTCAATGACGATAACGGTATTTGCGTGATTAAGACATGTATTGATGGGACATGGGATGAAGGCGGATTTTGTACCAATTCCTGCACAGAAGATGAGCAATGTGGTGAATGTATTAATCATCAGAGCAAATATGAAAATGATAGCGAATCGATTTGCCATCATTTCTTGTGTATCGACGGAAATTGGGTAAATCAGAACAATAATCCTGATTTGGTGTCGTGTAATGAAGATAAATCCGGGTTGAGCGATTGTTTGAATGGCTCTAAAAAATGCGAAGATAATGCAGAATTTTTATGCAGTAATGGAAAATTCTCTAAAGTGGCTGACTGCGCTTCGTGCAATGAAAATGAATGCGTGCCCATAAAATGCACGGCAAATGAGTGTAAAAATAATGAATCCGGCATCGGAATGATTTGTCTGAATAACGAACTCACGACTTGTTCTAATGGAAACTCCTGCAAAACCGATACAGAATGTGGTGTATGCAAAACCGGTTCTGTGAAATATGAAGAATCGAATGGAGTTTGCGAATCATATATTTGTGAAAATGGGGAATATGCCCGTTTAACGAGATGTAGTAATAAACTTGGTCCAGCCTCCTGTAATGCCGATAAAACCGGTTGTGGGGAGTGCAAAAATGGAAAAGTTTTTAAAAATAATAGTAAAAATCAGTGCATTTACAAACAATGCAGCAATGGTGCATTAGTGGGTTCGGAAGCATATTGTAATAAATATCCATGTGCGACCGATGAATCCGGTATTCCCAATGGATGCGGAGAATGCATTTCTGGTGACAAGACGTGTGTCGGTCCAATTGGCTATTATTGTTCACACGGCAAATGGCATTCTGCCGGTGTTCAATGCTAATTCATTGTTATGGACACGGTTAAAGAGACTATGTAGCGGCGGCATTCCAGTCGCAGAGTTTTTCGAAATTCGCCCGAGCTACGCGCTTATGCGCATAGCCCGGTTATGTAAAGCATCGTCTTTCAGCCGATAAAATAATCACATTAATTATGGCCAGAACAATAACAGCATCACGATTTGGTTTGTCTTTACTCTGAACATTTTCTTGAAAAATTGCACCCTGTTGGGCAAATATTTTTGTAATTGCCACGTTTTCCATCGACACATTCGTACAAAGTAGTTGAAGGTCCGATTATAAAACAAGTATCGATCCCATTGAGACACTCGCCACAGGCCGTACCTTCACTGTTGCAGGAATTCCTGTTTCCATAATTATCCATACATTGTGTTCCTTCGTCAGATAATACCCCATGCGTGCACTGGTAAACAAAGCCGACATTATTGAGGTTTTGTAACGAATCCTCTACACATTTATCCATGCCATTTCTGCATTCACCGCAAGTTTTCTCGTCTTTACAGCTTGCGTCATCTTTGCACGGCGTTCCCTCATCCCATTGGCCAGCCACACAAGTCTTGATAGTACCGGCATTTTCGGCATCATCTGAACATTGAATTTCGTCATTCGTACATTCACCGCAAGTTTTTCCATCAGTTTTGCATGAATTATTCGCAGGACATGCAGCAAACTCACTCCAGGCGCCATCTATACAAGTCTTGATTTGGTCATTTTCGCAAATCGTATCGCCATTCGTACATTCACCACATGCCTTTCCATTATCTTTGCATGAGTTATTTCCAGGACATGCAGCAAACTCGCTCCAGGCACCGTTTATACAAGTCTTGATTTGGTCATTCTCGCAAATTGTATCACCAGTTTTGCATTCACCGCATTCTTTATCACTTTTGCATGAAGCGCCGTTATCACAGGATACTGATGTGTTATCATCGAAAACGCCATTTTTGCAGGTTTTCAACTTGCCATCGGCGCAGAATGTCGAGCCTTCGTTGCAATTGGAAGCACAGGTATTGTTTGTCGTTGTATCGCAACCGGCAGGACAGTCTTTTTCTTTGACGAGTTCATCATTCTTGCAAATATATAATATACTATCTTTGCAAGTTTTTTCGTTTTCATTGCAAACATTTTTACATTTCGTGTCATCTTCACATGTACTGGATTTGCAGGTGTATTTATTTAGGATTACCCCATTTTTACAGGTAATGAGTTCGCCATCCACACAGGTGTCTTTTGTACATTCTGCACACTTCGAAAGGTCAGGCAAACAGCCATATTTTTTGCATTGATTTTGAATTTCTGGATCTTCTGACTTTGCCCATTGATTGTTTTGGCATTGATATAATGTGCTATTTGTACAAATCACTGAGTTATTTTGACACACTTCAGCAAGTGTGGTTGTCGGGCATGCTTTTGTGAGCAAATTACAGACGAGTCCATCGTCACAAATGACATCCAAACATTGACATTTTGTATCTGAAATCATAATGCCGCCGCTTCTTTCGCAGGCTATATCAAAATCGCTTCTCGTCGCGGGTTCAGTGAGATCACAAGCACTGGCGAGCATGCTGATGGTCAAAAGACTTAAAATGACGCGATATTTTTTCATATTCAACCTCGTTAAGGAAAGTCTGATCAATTATTTGTGGGGCTTTGCCCTTTCCTCAGTTCGCAATATGAAATGCACTTCGTTTCCCGAGCCACCTCACCCCCTTGTCACTTTGTGACATTCCCCCTCTCCATATAATGGCGAGGAGGAAATTAAGGTGTCATTTCATTTGCTCACTGGGCTCTGCGAATATCGTCATTCGCTGGATGACCATATTCTCGGCCCCCTTAAGAATCCGTAATATTTTAAAGTTCTATAAGCATTTTGCGGTACCTAACCACCTTTCCACACCAGGGCTCCACCCGGCTCTCCGTTGTTTGTGTCTTAAAATTGCGTTCTATTCAACCTCGTTAAAACGGACGGTGTGCTCATGGTAAAATGAGAATGATGAGATGCAACGGAGCAGATATATACGCTCCGTGATGCGAGGTTTATTCGTAACATTTTTTGGAAAATATGTCATTGTTATTATTGAGATTGTTGGGATAACTCGTTACAACTTGTATGGTTGCTTTTGAGTTCGTGACTAGCTAACACGAACGAAGCCTTGAAACGACTCGTTACAACGGGGGG
>JAZRWV010000502.1:0-2610 GCA_045599925.1 Myxococcota bacterium | reverse complement strand
CTCGTCCGGTGCCCTGACGCTCGAAAAGCTCGAAGCCATGACCTGCGTCTGCTCCGTCGGCCTCGATATGATCGCGATCCCCGGCGACGAGAGCCCCTCCACGATTTCAGGCATCATCGCAGATGAAGCCGCCATCGGCATGGTCAACAACAAAACAACCGCCGTGCGCATCATTCCCGCTATCGGCAAAAAAGCTGGCGATGTCGTTCATTTCGGCGGCCTGCTCGGATATGCCCCCGTCATGCCCGTCAATACGAGCGACTGCAGCGCATTTATCGCCCGAGGTGGCCACATCCCCGCGCCACTTCATTCGCTGAGGAATTAATATTATTTTGGGAGACCACCATTTGCGTCGTGGCATGCCACGACGCTACATGGATGGCAGCGCAAATGCTATGGGGCGACTTCATCGCCCCATACGCATTGCACCCGCCGCTATGCTGCGCATACGCGGCGGCTCGATTTTTGCCGCACCTGTCTCTAATTAAGGCCAGAACAATCGTGTAAGGTCACACATTCAACTCCGGCACCCCCCTGACGATATGCACCGTGCGCACGCCCAATTCGATGATGCTCAAGACGAGGTCGAAGATATAGCGAGGATTGTCGTACTCGCGGCCCAAAGATGACGCCGTTGAGATAACTCTGACCAGTGATCGGAAAAAATACGTTTGGCATCACCACTCAGTTGGGCAAGACTATTCATAGCTTTTTTTACGCTTTAGTGCAAAGTAACTGGAAATCCGTTTCACTCATTTGCGCTTTTCGAGAAGCTGTTTTGAGGGATAAATCGCCTGCTTTTACAAGGTCGATCAGCATTTTGAGACCACCCTCTTTCCTACCTTCTTTTATACCTTCGATTTTACCCTCTTTTATACCTTCGATTTTGCCTTCTTCTCGAGCAGATGTGAGTTCTGAAGCTTCATCATGGAGGCGTTTTTCGCGCAGACGAGCGGCTTCGCGCATTCTGGCATCACCACTCATTTCGCGCAATACATCAGATGCTTTGTTCATGGTGTCATCATCTTTAAACATATCAAGCTCCTCCGACTTTTTGACATTCAGGAATTTGAGCCATATCGCCATGCGCTCCGCCAAATCCACGGAATCGATTTTACCAACTTTTTTTAGTTCAAAAAAGTGCAATGACATCTTATCGGAAAAAGACATCTGAGTGCCTTTGATAACCGGAATAACCTCGGTGTGTACTTCTGTGCGATTTTCAAACAGATCAAAGTCGAGCAGATTGATCGTAATGGCCTGTTTGAGCCTGCAATATTCTTCTCCGGCTTTCAAGTCAGCAGTGAAGAGTTTTGCCCAATAAAACAATGCGCGGTCTGCAAATCCCAAAAACTTTCGTATTTGAATCTCGATATCTATCTGGCGATTATCCATACAGATTCTCAAATCGAGACGACTGAATTTGGCGTCCGATTCCTCCGGAATCATTTCCGGATTTGTCAGTACCAGATTCTGGATTTCACTTAGTGGGATTGACAGCATTGATGCAACAAAATCCCGCAGCAAATCGAGATGTTCTGAAAATAGCTTTTTAAAGACAATATCGAGTTTTGGTGAAAGCAGTTCGTCCATAATCCATTTCTCCCTTTGCAAATGTCATAGCTCGTTATCGAGCCCGCATTCTATCGCTCGCCAGATTTGGCGAGTCAAAACAAAATTGTGAGCAAAGCGAGTAATGGCGAGGATTTGTAACGACGCCAAATGCTGCATAGGATGGATTTCATGTGGAGACATGTCGCGGCTATTTTCCGTGTTGAGGCGTTGTGCACAACGCCTCAACATGGAAAATACGCCGCTTTGGCCTCCGCTTCTCGCTCGGACGAGACGCAAAATTTTGCGTCTCTACGCGCTCAATACGCGTCGGCTGATTTATATATACATCGGTTACCCGCACTTCAATGCCGGCAGCCCCCTGACGATGTGCACTGTGCGCACGCTCAATTCGATGATGCTCAAGACGAGGTCGAAGATATAGCGAGGATTGTCGTGCTCGCGGCCCCAGTCGTTGGGATCGTTGACGATGCCGGAGGCTTTGTCGACCGAATATTGATATTGATCGACGAGCCAGCCAAGGGCCGTTCGGCCATTCACGATGTATTCGTCGACTTCAACCGGAATGTTTGAGATTGTGATATCGCTGTTGAATGTCAATGTGCGGCCGTCTTTGCTCAGTTTCATTTTATCGACTTCGAATCGGCCGCGCTCGGCGCCCGTCACTTTGACATCGCCATTCGCCTCTACCGATTCATAATTGACATGCATTTCGCCTAGCTCGCGGCCCGCTTTGACAAAGGCCCTGAAATCCTCAACTTTCTCGACAATCGGAATGCGCGGCAGCGACTTCTTGAGATCGTTCGCATACATTTCGCGATACGTCGGATGATGCAGAATGCCATAGACATAATAAAATATATCTTCTTTGGTGATAGCCTCACCCCCTTGCCCCCTCTCCATCGGAGAGGGGGTGAGAGAGAGTTGAATTTTCTGTAATACATCGGATAGATGATGCAATACTTCGTTATTTGTAAATCGAATCACACGATATCCTAAAGAATTTAGATCGTGTGTTCGCTGTTCGTCTATATATTG
>JAZRWV010000501.1:0-8260 GCA_045599925.1 Myxococcota bacterium | reverse complement strand
CTTCCTCAAGCTCATTCTGAAGCGTATCAAAAAGAGCATAATCATCGAGCCATGAAGCCGATTTTTTGCAGAAATCCGCGAATTCAGAGCGAAGTATTTCGTGTACTTTTTCTTTACCGGATTTCATGTTGGTCAATGCCAACGCCAATTTTTTGTTTTTCCACTGACGAGCCATTTCGAAATCGGCCATTGAGGGATTTTCAGGAGCCGGAGCATCCGAAATATCGTCGGATCTGAGCAGTGCATATTCGGGTTTGCATAAATCGGCGATATCGATAATACGCGTATTGCAGGCCATTGCACTTGTTGAATTATAAGGACATCCGCCATCATCAGTTGGGACCAACGGAAGCACCTGCCAGACTGTCTGGCCGGCAGCCGCCAGAAAACGAACAAATTCGCGCGCTGGCGCGCCAATCGAACCGATTCCGGCCAGGCCGCAAAGGCTCGTCGGATGAAGAAGAATTCCACTTCTGCGCATATATTTTCCTCGATTAATTTCAGTTCGTCGTGCAACTTAAACACTAATCACTAACAACGAACGCTTAAAAACTGTATAACAGGGTAATTCAGACAGGATGGCATTTCATGACATCCTGTTTCACTCATAGCACAATTTAATAATGTACGCCAATGTGGTTGTACGTAGGAACGCATATGAAGAAAAATATTTGCATTCTAAGCATAGCATTGTGGCTGATACCGATGATTTGTGCAGCCCAGGATCTTCCGGTTCCTGCTGAAGAAACGGGAGCGACTCAAGCAGAAGTATCCGTGTCTGGCGAAGTCCCTGAAGAGCCTCAAAAAACTCCGGAAATGCAGGCGGCTGAAGAACTTATTGCATTTTTTGAAGGGCTTGAAGCCGCAGTTCAGGCTGCAAATGGGGATTGTCTGGCCATGTCTGATGCGATGCACAAATACTATCAATCACATAGCGAATGGATTTCAAATCTCGATTATGCATCGGTCAATGTTGACGCGCAAACGATAGATATTATCCACAACAAAGCCATTGAATTCGGGAAAATGCTTTCGGTTTGTTATGACCAGAAGTCCATTCCCCAGCAGCTGCAAAAATATGCCGGACTTGGAGAGGAATGGTAATCAATGAGTGAAAATAAAACGAACAGCAGGCTCGATTCGATGAGTGTAGATGATAATTCAAACGATCGATCAGCTACAGGCTATGACGTCACAGAACAGGCATTAGACAGCTATAACACTGAAATTGATCAGGAAGCTGTTGATGAAATCCGCAAGGAATGGAAGGAAAACCGGAAGAATCGTCGTTTGTCGCCCATGAGTGCCATTGTGATGCTGAGTGTGGTCGGCATTTTACCATGGTATGTCTATGGGCAGCGCCAGGACATTGCGTATTTCTTTTCGCCATCGGAGCCGATGGATCTTGGGAGTGCGCAGGACTATCGCATTACAGAAAATGGAGAAATCAACAAGCCCGAGCAGTTTGAAGACAATCGCTATGCGACAGTTCGTGGCATTCCAATGCAGCATGTCACGATTAAGGAAGGCGACAGCAAGATTATTTCCCGAAGCAGCAAATATTTATACCAGCTTCTTGGGAGTTCGATTTATGTGCAGGAAGAGAGTGAAAATTCTCGATTTGCGAATTTTATGGCACATACGTCTTCAGCCTACAATCTGAATGACAGTGTTGAAGAGCTGCAGGTTTCGGGGCGACTTCGTCTTTTTGGCAAGGCGGATGTCAAGAAATACGCGCCGATACGCGAATATTTTGCGAAGAACTATGGGACTGTGTTCTGCGAGAGTTTAACACCGGCAGATCGCAAACGCAGGGAATCCATGCTTGGTCATGGTGGTGTTGCTCTTCAAATCATGCCGGATGGTGCTGTGATTCAGGCTGAAACAGAAACCCGTGCGACGCTAACAGATGTCGAGCCCCTGCGAGGCCGTTCTGTAATGGCCATTGGTTCAGACAATACGATTATTCATTCGATTGATGGAGGTCTGACATGGCGAAAGTCTCAGCTTCCGTTGTCATCACAGGTTACCTCAATTGCGCATTCCCCCGGCAGTGAACAAATCATATTCAGTGGTCGCAAAGGCTGGGTTGGAAGTGAATCGTATTCTCCGGATCCAAAAGCTTTGGCTATTTCGCAAGATGTTCTGGATGTCGTGTTTACCGATCCGGAGCCCGGAGACGATACGTCACCAAGAATCATCTCCGTTGGCCGCGAAGGTCTTATCCAAACAGCATATATCAACCGGGAAGGCTGGTTTCCTTCACACATTGACGACAATTATACGTTCAATGATATTCTGCGAACCCGCGATAAATGGTTTGTTGCAGGCAAAATGCTCATGCATCGCGGTGAACGCGATACAGCCTGGACTCGCGCGGTTATGCCTGAAAAAACGGAATGGATGAGCCTGACTGAAATTCCAGGTGCTGTTGTCGCAACGGGCAAAAAAGGTGCAATTGCCCGATATGATTTGAATGCTCCCAATGCTCAATGGGAAACCTGGGAATCCGACGATGTTCCTGGTATTGATTATACAGAAAACCTGAATGCTTCTGCCATTTCCGGTGATGGCAAAACATGGGTTGCTGTCGGCAGCAATGGAGCTATTGTCGTCGCAAAAGCCGATGAAAATGGCTTTTTTTCACGTCCACAACGCATTTCCGGCAGCTATGCGTCTTATGGTGTCGTCCGCGATATACTTGCCGGAAACAGCGTGGAAGCTTCATTATACGAAGCCTTAAAACGATATACACCTGAAGAATTTTATGACGTTACATGGCATGACGGAGTCTTTTATGCTGTTGGTACAAATAGTTTGTTTATGACGAGTACCGACGGACTTTCGTGGAAAAAGCGACAGCTTCACGTCAAAAATAAAGACCTTCGTTCAATCGTGTTTAATGGTCCCAAAACTGGCGTCATTGCTGGCGAAAAAGGAACCATGCTCATTACTGAAGACAACGGTGAGACCTGGCGTTCAAAGAAGCTATCTACCGAACGTTCCATTTATGACCTCGCGGTTTTCAAGGATGGTTTTGTCTTCGCAGGTGCATTCGGTTTGTGGGGTTATTGTGAGGGAACAGACGGCCGGTGTTACGTGCGAGCTCGCACGGATTCTCACAATTATCGCGCCATTGCACTCGATAATGGCGAACAGAAACCCGGCTTTTTGCACGTCGTTGCAGCTGGTACAAATTCGCATATCGACCGCATTGATGATGCCCCCAATAATACTGAAGTCAAGACATCACTGTTTGCGGCAGAACGTTCAAATGTTGCAGGAATGGCCTTTGCATCCGGTGACTTGCCTCTGCGCCCCAATGAACCCAGAGGGCGGATTGGGCTCGTTGCCGTCGGTGACGGATCCATTTTCCGTTCCTATGACGGTGGTCTGACATTTCAGCGCGAAGATACCGGGATGACAACCCCCATTAAAAAGCTCGCCATGACCCAAAATGGCGATATTGCATGGGCTTTTGATGGAAATGGGGGTGTCCTTGAAGACATCCATGGACGCGGAAAATGGAAACCTCTTCCCAACTCGTACGTCGATGGAACCTTTGCACAAACGATTGGCTATCTCATCGACGAGAACTGCGTTTTCCGCAAAATGTCGAATGAGGATCCCAAACAGGTTGCATGTGTCAAAGCCGGTGAAAAGCTTCACGATATTGCAGCTGACGGGCAATCCATTATTATCGGTTTGTATCGCGGGAATATCTACACGACGGCACAGCTCGAAAATGACGAAATTGTTGTCCATGATGTTGTTTCCCAAGGGCGTGAACTGTCAAAAGAAACACGTCTGATCCCGTGTGCCGGTGAAATGGGCGTTTTCGATTTGGGCAAAAAACAACTCATTCGCAAGGATGATGTTTTGGAGAATGTGTCGGATGCAGCCTGTATTCTTGGCAATCTGACGGCATTGACCTCTCAGCTGGTTCGTCCCGGTGTATGGCAGGTTTCTGCGCAGTCGGAAGACACGGTCTGGAGTATGGAAGTTGGATTTGATCCGACATCAGCGCATTTTGCCAAAGCAGGCGGCGACTGGTGGCTGGCAGCCGAAGCACCTGATTCGTCGGAGCCTCTTATTTTGTTGAGTCATGATGGCAAGTTATGGACCTGGCGACGCAATAATATTACGGATTTCCATGCAGTGGCTGTGGCTGGCTCAAAAGCCGTAACGGTTGGCGATAAGGCGACGATACTCGTTTCAAACAATTATGGCGCGACCTGGTCACCGGTAACGACGACGGCTACCCAGACTCTTCGCGATGTCTGTCTGTCATCGGATGGTTCCTTTGGCCTTGCTGTTGGCGATGCCGGCCTGATTTACCGTTCGCAGGAGAATCTGAATTACTGGTCAAAACTCAAGTACAAGCTCGAATTCGACATCACGTCGTGCACGATAGCGGAACGGCCCGATGGCATTCAGATTTATTTTGGCGGCAAAGGTGGTGCAATCTATTCGACGAATAAGGATATGAGCCGACTTGATCTCGTTGAAAGTCCTGCTCTCGAAGACATTTACAGTCTGACGACACTCGAAACCGGCGAAGTGATTGCAGTTGGCGGCGTCTATCAGGATCCGTCTACGGTCTGTGAAAACGGCTATCTCATTGAAGCAGACAGTACACCGAAATCGATGTGGCTGACTGTGCTGATTGCAGCTGTTTTGGCATTGGTGTGGTTTTACACAATTTACAAGCTCATCAACGGAATTCGCAATACGTTTAAATCTAAAAAAGACGAGGATTCTGAATAAGTTTTGTGGGCCTTGCTATTGGCCGAAACGGCCAATACGCAAGGCGGCACGGCCTATCGGCCTGTAAGACGTTTTATGAAACGTCTACAGGCCGATACGGCCGCACACAAATAAAAAAGGCGTTTCTCCAACACTCAGAGAAACGCCCTTGTCAAAGCAAACCGTGCAAATGAATTAGAAGTCGGCACCAATTTTTACACCAACGCTCATGACTTCTTTTCCGAATTCACCTTCGACATCGAAGACGAAAAAATCGCCTTTGAGTTCGAGGCCGACGAAACCGCGTGAAAGGTGATTATTGACGCGCCCAAAGACGTCTTCCATTGTCCCGCCGGCACCATTGGAGATGACAAGCGGACGGCTGGAAGCCCAGGAAGTCAGCAAGCTGTAACCGGCATAAGGCGTAATGGCAACGATACCACCCAGGCCCCAGGTATAGGAAAGAGCGACATCCATATTGACATTGATGAGGCTGAGTTCAGATGCACCAACGATTGTACCGACATGTGCACGCACACTGAGATCGGGGAGGAACCACCAGCCTTCGGTAAGAGCCCAGCGCAGGCCGGCACCGACATAGAATACTTCTGAATCGGCGAGCCAGTTGAAGACACCTTCGACTTCGAAGCTGAAGGGAAGGCCTTTGCGCATATGTAATTGAACAGTCGCAAAGACATCGGGGGCTGCGTAAGTATCGCCACTTTCCGTCTTACCAGTCGGAGACTTCAGAACGCCACCCGGATTATTTTTATTCAGGGCTTTCCAGCTAGAGTTATCTTCTGTCGAAAAACTCATTTTGGATTCGACTGCGATTTCAAAGCCTTCTTCACCCAGAGTTCTTGCGGGGGCAAAATGCATTGGAGCAAGAATTGATGAATATTCCTGAGAAAGAATTTTGAAATCACTGTCACCGCCACGACAGCTACCAGCCTTGCAAAGTCTTGAAAGCTGGAAGTCATTTCCCCCAGCCAATGCTGTTCCAGAGGTCATGAAAAAGACTGCGCAAACTGCAGTCATGATGAGGAATAATTTTTTTATCAGGGATTTATGTTCCATATCCATTCCATATAATCAAACGACATAAGCCGTTATAAGCTCTCGACAGATTAGCACTGGAAAACATTTGCGTCAAGGTATAGCCCCCGTACCAAATAAGGCACTATAACAAAATACTGCTAACATGCAATTTTTAGGGTTCCCAATTGCAGGTGTTTATGCGAATTCGTTTTGTCATTAATGCGGGGGACAGACAATGAGTCATACCACATAACAAACCATTTATCGAACAGTGACGAAGAATAATGAGCGACGGAACATTTACCTATGAATCGATTAGATTTCGAGCAGTCACAGAATCGGATATTTCATCTGTTCAAACCGTGCTGGATCATGCGAGTTATTATCACACCAATATTGTGCAGTATCCAGCGAATGGACTTGCCGACAGGTGTTTTCATACGGAGCCGCCCAAAGTGGAAGGCAGCCGTGTTTTTAAACGATTTTTTATGATTGAAGACAGTTCTCTTGGTCCGGGGCCGCTTGCTGCACTTGATTTATTTGTCGGTTTTCCAAACTACAAGACCGCCAGCATTGCGATGCTCGTCATCCGCGAGGATTTTCAGCACAAAGGTTTGGGTGTGAAACTCCTGACCGAAGCCATTCCGGCATTCTTAAAGGAATATCATCCTGCGGTGGAATGGCTGTCAGTTTCACTCACAGAGAACAATGTTCCGGCTTTGAGATGCCTGTTAAAGAGCAAGTACGAACGAACGAACCGCTGGGAAAAGCTAGATATCAAGGGGCGTCCGATCATTGCGGTAACATTTAAGAAAAACATCCGCGAATAGTCGAGGCTGTATCGTCGTCGCAGGTGCGTTGTGCACAATGCATCTGTGATGATGAGAGGCCGCGTGGCATGGCGTATTGGCCGTTTCGGCCAATAGCCATGCCATAAAATCAGTAGTCAAAGCCGAGGATTTTAACCAGCCAGCCGATACCGATCCATGCGCCGGCTGCGGAGCCGAATGTCGTCAGCACGCACACGATGAGGACGTGTGTAAAGCTGTTGCGATAAAAATCCTTGAGTGTGTGAACATTAGGCAAATCCTCACAATCCGCGACAGTTGGCTTGCGAAGCCAGGCTTCGAGCAGTCCAAGTACGATACCGGCGCCAATGACAGGAGTTGTCGAGGTGACAGGCGATACCAAAATGGAAGCAAGAATAGTTGCAGGGTGAGCAAGTGCCAAAACAGCCGCAAGAAAACAGAAAACAGAATTCGGCAGAATCCATGCGGTCAACAATTCACCCAGAGAATCAGTTCCGTGCGACCAGCAGCCATAAAAAATGCCGCCAATGATGATTAACGGAATAGCCCACTTGAGGATTGGCCAGACAATGCCGGGTTTAGGGAGCTTGTCGAGTTCACATGTGTCGATGGATTCCTTATAATATCGCTTCATTCCGGGCACATGACCTGCGCCAACAACGGCGACCACATTTTTTCCTCCACACTCGCGCATTTTGGCGACGAGGTAGCGATCCCGTTCATCAATAAGCGGCTTGTGAACCTGAGGCAGTTCCTTTGCAAAAGCCTCCATCATGGCAGAAAGATTTGAATCGTTCTTTAAATTTTCGATGGCTTTGGACTTCTCTTCTTTTGTTTCGTCTTCGTCTTCATCCGAGAAAAGAGAGTCTATAATTGCGCCCAAAAGCTTGCATTTTGTGAAAAATCCGAGATTTCCCCAAACGCGTTTCAGGGTGATGTGGATATTTCTGTCGATGAGAACGACTTCAGCCCCATTTTTCTTGGCAGTTTCTGCGGCGCCAATGAGTTCCGCGCCAGGCTTTACGCCAAGTTCAGCGCCCATTCTTCGCTGGTAGGCAGAAATAGCCAGATTGGCGAGCAGATAGAGAAACTTTCCTTTTCTGATGACGTCAAAGATATTCAGTTTTTTCCAACGATCTGTATCATAAAAGCTGTCATATCGTTCCTGGCAGAGTTCGACACAGACTTTGTCGGGGTGAAGAGTTTCGATCAATCTGGCGACATCCTGACGGCTTTTTTCGCTCACATGGGCAGTTCCAATGATGTGATAGGTTTTGTCACCGTCTTCTATGACGGTAACATTTGGTTTTTCGTTGTCAGGTTCAGTGTTTTTTCCGGATCCTTCTGTTGCTGATGAATCGTGGGAGTCAGAGTCTGTGGCAGAACCAGTGGAGACAGAATCTGTATCGTTACTGTTTGTGTCTACCGATTCATCGGCTTTGACATCTTCCGGTGTAATATTATCGTTATCCATTGAATCATTTCCTGATTTTATGAGTATGTCAGGTCGTCCAGACCCGATAAAATTGGGCTTAAATATAAGGAAATGCTTATTTTTTCAATGCGTAATTCAAGAATTGTATCAGAAGTGGTTACAATTCAGCCGGGGTGAATGCAAATCAACTGAAATATAGGCACTAATTAAGTTTCTGAGAAATGGGGACGGG
>JAZRWV010000500.1:0-30237 GCA_045599925.1 Myxococcota bacterium | reverse complement strand
ACTTACAATGTTTATCTTAGTGCAGGTGATGTTAAAGGGCCTGAATATTCATTAGTGATTGGTAGTGTCGTTAACTCATCGTATGTTCGCGATCCGGAATTCAAAAATGATAGCGAAATGAAGAAAACCATTGAAGTGGCTGGTCATGCGGCATTTGCAACACCTGGTTATTGCACGAACGGTGGGATTTATAGCGAAGGCTGCAAAGTCGACTGTGGCAATGGCACTGAAATTTGTGGTCGTAATTGTGCAAAATGTGAAAGCGGTGTGGCCTGCAAAGGCAATGAAGACTGTGCATCCGGCGAATGTATTGGCAATGTCTGTACGGGAAATGTTCCTGATGCTGCAGATCCTGCTTCATTAGTCATTAATGAAATATTGGATAGCAGCGCCAAAAGCCCGGCCTTTAGTTTAAATGGTGATGCCGTTGCATGCGAATTCGTTGAAATAGCCAATCCATCCAATGAGGCTGTCAGTCTCGCCGGTTTGACTCTCGTACTCGAGCGTACAGATGATGGCAAAGGTACATCCATTGTGATTCCTCTTGATGATGCCGGTACACTTGCCGGGAAAAATTTACTCGTTGTTCATAGCTGTGAATCGAATTTCAGCTTGCCTGATGATGCAAAAGCATTAATGCACAAAATCGATATGAAGGGCACTGGTACTTACAATGTTTATCTTAGTGCAGGTGATGTTAAAGGGCCTGAATATTCATTAGTGATTGGTAGTGTCAATAATTCATCGTATGTTCGCGATCCGGAATTCAAAAATGACAGCGAAATGAAAAAAACCATTGATGTGTCTGGATATGCTGCATTTGCAACACCTGGATATTGCACAAACGGTGGGCTTTATAGCGAAGGATGTGCATCGACATGTGAAAATGGAACAAAAGACGGCAGCGAAACCGATACTGACTGTGGTGGTTCGTGTGCTAAATGTGCCGACGGAAAATCCTGTAGTGCTGATGGCGATTGCATTAGCGGTAAATGCGACAATGATGTCTGCGTGAAAAATTTGTGCACCAGACCGGAGGATTGTGGCTCCAACATGGATTGCAATGAACAGGGGGAATGTGTCGCCAAAGAAAGCTGCAGCGATGGCATTAAAAATCAGGATGAAACTGACATCGATTGTGGTGGTTCATGTTCGAACAAATGCGAAACTGGGAAAACCTGCGCTAAACCTTCCGATTGTGTGACCAATGAATGTGATACAGAAACAAATGTCTGCACTGGGAGTGTTGGCGCAGATGCAAAAGTCTCTGATCTTGTTGTGAATGAGTTTATGGCAGCGCCAGATACAACAAGTTCCACAACCTCATATTTTACATACAATGGCAACAATGTTTCTGAATGCAAATTTGTTGAGATTGTGAACATTTCTTCATCTGCTGTGAAAGTTGATAATTGCTTGCTTCTGATTGAAAATAAAGCAAATAACAAGACAGCAAAAGTTCAAATGTCCGGAACGCTGGCACCCAAAGCTGCATATGTTGCACATAAATGCTCTTCACTTGCGCTTCCTGAAGGAACTTTGACGGGTACGATTACGAATGAGAGCAATATAACTTTAAGCGGCAATTTTGAGTTAACTTTGACGTGCGGAACTGATTCTGCTGAAAAAATAATAGTTCCTGTTGCAAAGAAAGGTATATCCATGAATGTTGCTGTTGATTTGACGGCATCGCAGACTTTAATATCTCATGCAGATGTGGCAACAAATACAGCAAAAGTTGTTGCATCTCCTGGCTATTGTGCCAATGGCGGCCTGTTCAGTGAAAATTGCACAGCTCCGACGCCTGTAACTCCGACAACACCTTCGATTGAATCTCTTGATGAGGCCGCAAAAGCCTATTATGATTTTCAGATAAAATGCTGGAATGAATCAGAAGGTTCTGAAGATGAATTGAAGCAGGAATTTAATGCTCATAATTTGTGCGAAAAGGAAATTAAGGATTATGTGATAAGCATGGTATCTAAGGAATGTGCAGATTTTGAAAACATTAAAGCAAAAGAAGATGCCTGTCAGAATAATGTGGATTGTATAAATGAGCTTTATGCCTCATGGGAACCTGCGCAGGCTGAGGAAGTCCTGGATACATGCTATAGAGAGAAATATCCTGAATAATGGGATAACAGCCTGAAGGCCGCCTGCCTGGAGGCTTTCAGAGAAAAGAAAAGCCGCCCAATGGGCGGCTTTTTAGTTGCTCGGCAGTTGTGCTGAGTAATTAGTTCACACCTTCGTAGCAGGCGTAATAATCGCCATTTTCCTGAACAACGACGAGAATATTGTCATCACGGAAAGATTCTTTATCGCTTTCTTTGTTGTCATCTCCGGCATTTGTACTCAGGAACATGTTTGGTGGAACCATTGCGGCAATGCGTTCAACAATTTCGGGACGCATGGTTCGTGTTTCGCCAAATTTACGTCGTCCGCTTGAGATAAATGCTCCGCGATCTTCGTAGGGGATATTTTGCCAGATGCGATCGAGGTATTCCTGCGAAGATGACGTATTTGAGCCGTGATGACAGACTTTGAGAAAATTGATGTCGAAATGCTCGTCAGCCTGTTCAATGGCATCTTTTTCGTCAAGTGTACCGGCATCACCAGCAAAGATAAAGGATCGACCGCCGTAGCTGAGCTTGAAAAAGATCGATGTGGAATTGACGTCCTTTCTTTTGCAGTCAGCATTTTTTGTATTGCAGGATTTGGCGAGTTTGCTTCGACTAAAGAGATATTGAGCAGTGACTTTGGTGCCGAATATTTCTTCAGGGAAGAGTTCACCAGGATTGAAGAAGTTGCTGACTGGCATGTAAATATTGGTGTCTTCCACCTGCTGTTTGACGATATCAATCCATGAAAAATAGGATTTTGTATCGATTTCAGGTGTATCCAGTTCCATCGGATCGATGTAGTGACTGAGCTTGTAATAGCCTTTTTTAAAGATCGTGTTAAATCCGCCGAAGTGGTCGGAATGCGGATGTGAAAGGATGACACCGTCGAAGGTGCTTCCTTTTTCAAACCCGTGAAAATCGAGATAATCGACGACAGCCGGACCGGCAGAAAGAGCCATTCCGAATGATTCTCCGCCGTCGATGAGGATGTTTTTGTCATCCGGTGTCTGGATCCAGATAGAATCTCCATTGCCGACATCAATGATGTGGATGCGGAGAGTATCTGGGGCGGGATTGAGTTGTTCCGGGGTACAAATCTGTCCGTCCAGCACCGGGAATTGAGAGTCTTCTCCAAGAGCTTCTGGTGCAACTTTGCGGCAGTAACGGCCGGGAACTGTTCCTTTTATACACATCAGATGATCGAGGTCATTGAGATCGAAGCCGGCAATTTCTTCTTCGGTCATTGTGCTCTGCATGACACATTTTTTCTTTTCAGTTGTCGAGTTGACCGAAATATAGGTGCTTGGACAATTGGCTCCGGAATAGAGGCATGAACCGTATTCGCCTTCACATTCAGGGACGATATCCGGTTCCCATTCGAGGTCATTTCTTGCCCCCCAGTCGTAAGGATCTGTGAGGGCTTCGTCTGGATCCGGCAGGCATTCGTCATTTTCACAGCCAAATTCACATTGTTCGGAGAGATAGACTCCATCGTAGCAATAGCCGATATTGTCTTTGTCCAGACAGATGATATTTCCCGACTGGCACTGAGCGCATTTTCCGTCATAACATCCATACGGACAAGGTTCTGTCTGGAGCTTGTTGTTGTCGTCGCAGTATTGTCGTGTGCTGTCGTCCACACAGGTCGAGGTTGTATCGACACAAGCCTCGTCTTGAGGTTCGTTTTGTGGATTATTTTGTGAATCTTCGGGGTCGGTACACGAAACAAGAAAGGCTGAAATGAGGATAGTGATAAAAGGCAGTGCAATTTTATTATTTCGTTGCATGTTTACTTCTATGTATTGTGAATGATGGATGTGACAAGGAGAAGGAGTTTTCGGCGTATTCGTCAGAATAGCCGAAAAACGACGCGTATTTTGCGAAGCAAAATAGCGGCGAAATTAAAATTATTTCAAAAATCGTCTGCGATTTTTCAACCCAAGAATACAAAGCAAAACTGGAGCCAGGTATCCGGGAAAATTTTGATTTTGAATCGGAAGTGCACTGCATCCTGAATTCTGTGAGTCATTATCCGCGTCGGGATTTTCAGGCGTTTCGGAGGTCGGTTGAGGCGGATCCGGTTGTGGCGGATTGTCCGGTTTATCTTCAGGTTCAGGATCCGGCTTGTCGTCTGATGAGGTCGATTTGAACTCGAGGTCTTCTTTGAGCGGCGCATTTCCGGGCGTATATGTGACAGAATCGTTTGGTTTGACAGGCGCAAAAACGTTGGGTTTGGATTCGTTATCCAATACGAGATTTAGAGCGTGTTCGTCATCAATGATATCGGTTTTGTCATTTATCGAACACCCGTTCAAATTAATCGTGCAGTTCGGATTGCAAGTGACTTTACCTGAAGTGTATCGGTCGCCCCATTGAGTGCATTCCTCGCCGTATTTGAACAGATTGCCGTCACAGTCTTCTGCGCTAATTGTGTAGTCATGATAGACTGTTTCGCCATCGAGTATGCCGTTGCCGCATAGCTCGGCTGCTTCCGGGGTAAGAGTACATTCGGAATTATCGAGGGTACAGTTGTCAAAGCAGCTGACTTTTCCTGAACTATATCGGACAGACCAGTCGGCGCATGCATTTGTGTCGAGCATGATGGCTTTGCCATCGCAGTATTCGTCATCGCCGATGAGGCCGTCGCCGCAATAGTTTTCTGCTGTACAATTTTCAAGGCTGAAATCGCAATTTTCATCACAGACCAGGTTTCCATCGGTAAAGCCGGACCACCAGCTGTTACAGGTCAGGTCGAGTTCGTCGTTATACAGATCGCCATCGCAGAACTCGCCAGTTTCAAGAATGCCATTGCCGCAGATTCCCATTTCTTCCAAATCGGATGTGCAGTTTTCGGTATTGACTGTGCAGTTGTCGTTGCATGAAAGTGTTCCGCCTGAGAAAAAGAGGCTGAAATCCCGGCAGCTGCTGGTTGTCATCGGTTCCCTGTACATATCGGCAAATGAGCTGCCATCGCACTGCTCATCTTCATCGACGATACCATTGCCGCAGTTTTGGGGAGGGACGTAGGGAATGCATTTTTCCATATTGATTGTGCAGTCATGATTACAGGTCACAGTGCCGGACTCGAATTCGAAACTCCAGTCTTCGCATAGCACTGAATCCATTAAAAACTCATTGCCATCGCACATTTCGTCGCCATTGAGTATGCCATCGCCGCAAAATGGAGCACCGGCACATGCGGGATCGTTTTGATCAATCAATCCATTGTTGTCGTCGTCGATAAAATTGTCGCAGACTTCGACAATAGTTTTGGCTGCTTCCGGCGCATTTTTAACAATCCAGTCGTAATAATCCTGAACGGCAGTCGAAATGCCGTAATTCCTGCAAACCGCGTCGCCATAGCTCGTAATACCTGCAATGTAGAATTTTTTTCCGATTTTGACGAACCCCGGTCCGCCCGAATCGCCTGAACAGGGACCCCGGTTATTTTGAAGATAAAAAAAGGACTTGGATGGAATGGCAATCCGGTTCTCAGAATAATTCGCTTCCCCGTCTTTCATGCATGTCGCATCACTGGGATGACATCCCTGAATCTGGACTGTTTTTCCGTAAGGGCAGTAAAGAGGATTTTCATCCGGGCTGCAGTATCTGGTCAGTTCCAGCAAATATTCGTCTTTGATGCCTTTTATGCCCTTACGGGAATAGCCGTAGCCGGAAAAAGTCATATTAACTCCGCTGGCAATTTGTTTTTGTGTAATTCCGAGCCAGGGGGGCAAAATGGGGGTTGGTTCTGCGATTTCTGATGGAATGTCCTCGTTTAACTCGAGAATGGCGATGTCATTTTGTGTGATTTCATAGCCTTCGTATCCGCCATTTTCGAGGCAGGTCAGGGCATGTGCAATGTGTGCAAAGCCGCTGTGGTAAATGATGTTTTTGATGCCAAAGCGATCGTTATCGGTGGGATGTGTTGCATTGTGTTTAAAGATAACGACCAGATGATTGACGAGGTCGCCTGTGCCGGTTGAGACAAAACCTGCCGTCCAGTTGCATTCGGGGTTATTCGGGTCCTCGCTGAACAGTGCAAACTGATTGGAAAGAACTGCAACGCAATGGGCCGAAGTGAGGACATGGCGTGGCGAGATAAGTGTGCCGCTGCAAAGCGTCTGGTCGGAATAGTCTGGATGATTGTGTATCGAAATCGAGGCGACAGAATTGAAGACATCGTATCGAAAAATAGACTCGGTCTGGACGCCGGTAATAATTGGAAGATTGTTTGCTCCGAAATCGTCGATTTGGGGATGTTCCTGACTGCTGGTACATCCAGCGCAAAGCATGAATCCGCAGAAAATGATAAAATATTTGAATTCCATTGAAATAACCATACATGAATTAGAATGCTCAAAATCTGACATGTTGCGCTGTCAAATATTGCAATTACTAAAGCAGAGTGTTGAGGTGATTGCAAGAAAATTGGATTTATTGATTTTTGTGGGGCCGGCTATTAGCATACGCCGGCCTTGTCCGCGCTATCTGCGATACGCGCGGATGTGCCTGCTTTGGCTTTTGATTTTGGCGTGTCTGGTTATGATTTGCCCGAAATGATTAATGGGTGTATGAATGCGTGTTCCGGTGAAAAGAGACTCACCGCTGCAAGTGGAATGTATTAAGAACTGTGCCGAAAATAACACTAATCGCCATACCCCGTCGTGAACATCCATCGGATGGTGGATATTCAGCCTCAATGCTGCGAGCAAAGGCAAATTATACCTGTGCAAAACATCCACAGAAGCCTGCGTTTTGTCTGTGTGCAAAATGTGGAAGTTTCCTGTGTGATACCTGTTGCATGCAGGTTTCTGGCCGTCATTATTGCATGACTTGTATGGAACACGATGATGCTCTGATGATGGCACTAGAAAAAGAGGTGTTTCATACAGCGCGGAAAACCAAAAGTCAGGATACTCTACCCAATGCTCCGCAAAAAATGAAAGATATTCCGAAAGCTATTTGGTCGATGTGTACCAATAGTTCGGCGTTTTTTGCCACAGCAAAGGACTCTCCATTTGGACTGACATTTCTTCTCGCATTGATTGCAGTGATTCCCAACAAGATAGGGGAAGCCGTTCGCATTGAGGAAATGCGGCCTGCATTGGCTGAGAAATTTGAAAAAATGCCTGAAGTGATGCAAAGTTTTGATGTACTTTGCCAGACACCGGTTGAAATGCGTTGTGCAGGGGCATGCATTTCAGCTGTGATACAGGTTGTGCTGCTCGATTTGTTGTTATTCGCATGCGTTCGTGGGATTGCCCACAGCAGGATGACATTCCGGGAAACGGGAACGATACTTCATTACTGCTTATTGCCGCTCATTTTTACAGGCATAGGCACGTTTTATAATATTCCGGTCGTGTCTTTTGTTGCGCTATGTCTGATGATTGTTATCTTGACGACAGCAGTCCGTGTTTCATCCAGATGCACTTTTTTTCAGGGCGTCGGAATCATGCTGATATTCATTTTTTTGACGAATATCACGGGATTGCTGAGATTTTACGGCATCTGAGAATGAGAAGATGGCGTTTTGTCTGAACCAAACGCCATTCAGCGAATGAAGATATGGCAAACATTGAGGTCTGCTGTCATCTCCACAAACGTTATCAGGGGGTTGGAACCTTGCTGATAATGGCTTCAATGATGTCGACAGTCGAGATATTGTCTGCTTCTGCTTCGTATGTAAGGGAGATTCGGTGTCTGAGGACATCTGTCGCAAGTTCCTGGATATCATCAGGAGTGACAAATGCCCGCAATTTCATAAAAGCATAAGCTTTTGCTGCAGAAGCCAGTGCGATGGTTGCTCTTGGGCTTGCACCTCTGGCAATACAGGTTTTGAGTTTAGGCAGATCAATGAGATCAGGTTTTCGCGTGGCATATACGATTCTGACGATGTAATCCTGAACGCGTTCATCAATATAGATGGAAGACTCGACACAGTTCGCAGCCGAAATGATATTGCTTGCGGTTGTGATTGGATTGATCACGATATTTTGCGAATCGGTCTTTCGCTGGAGGATAAGTTTTTCTTCGTCGATAGTGGGATAATCGACGATCACTTTCATCATGAATCGATCGAGCTGAGCTTCCGGGAGTGAGTAGGTTCCTTCCTGATCGATAGGATTTTGTGTAGCGATGACGAGAAAAGGTCTTGGGAGAGGATAAGTTTCGTCACCGATGGTAACCTGTTTTTCCTGCATGGCTTCGAGCAGAGCAGACTGAACTTTTGCAGGAGCTCTGTTAATCTCATCAGCGAGAACGAGATTGGCGAAGACAGGTCCTTTTTTTGCGTAAAAAGTAGCATCTTCCTGGCGGTATGCAAGAGAACCGGTGAGATCAGCGGGCAAAAGATCCGGAGTAAACTGGATACGTTTAAACTGGCAATCGACGACTTTAGCAATGGTATTGCAGAGCAGGGTTTTGGCAAGGCCCGGCACACCTTCGAGCAGAATATGCCCGCCGGTGAGCATTGCAATGATAGCACAGTCAATCATGTGCTCTTGTCCAACAATCACGCGGGAGATTTCATTTTTCATGGTTGCAATGAAACCTGCGCTTTGTCGAATGGTATTGCTAATATCGTTATGCAGTCGATCCATCGAAGACTCCATACAAAAAAGCCCGTGTCGTTAGCGTGACACGGGCTGTAAATCGAACTAAAGATTACAGGTCATCCCAGCTGGAAACGTTTGCGAGGGATTTTCCGCCTGCGGCGTTGTACTGGCTGTCGTATGACTGTTCAGCAGGAGCTGCAGGAGCTGCCTGTGTTTTACCCATTTTAGCTTTAAGAGCTGCGAGGGCGTCGTTGTTGCTGACAGCGGGTTTGAGGTTGCTGATTTCTTTTTCGAGGGAATCGCCAGCGGAATAATCAACGGCGAGTTCTTCACTGGCCTGAGCTTCAGCTTCGAGGGTTTCGACTTTTTCAGCCATGCGATCAAACGTCGCAAAAGCCTGAGAATCGTTCATACCTGCGAGGGTCTGATGAATTGTTTTTGAAGCTTCTGCACGTTTTGCCTGAGCAACGAGGAGACCTTTTTTGCGTTTGGCTTCCTCGATTTTGTTGTTCATATTTTTGAGCTGTTCTTTGAGCTTGTCGCAGCCAGCTTTCTGAGACTGCCACTGAGCGCGGAACTGATCGGCTTCTTTCTGAGCTTCAGCCTGACGGCCAAGGGCTTCGGCTGCGAGGTCATCGCGACCGGCATTCACGGCCATCATGGCTTTGTTTTCCCATTCTTTGGCGCGTTCAAGGGCTTTGTCATACTGAATTTTCAGTCTTTTTTCATAAGCAATGCTTTCAGCGATCTGTGATTTGGCCTGATTGAGCTGTTCAGACATGTCACGGATGGTCTGATTGAGGATCTTCTCCGGATCTTCCATTTTATCGATGGCGGCATTTGCTTCAGCTTTAAAGAGCGTAGAAATACGTCCAAAAATACCCATTTTAAATCTCCTGTATATGAAAAATCCGAAAGATTAGTTTGCAAATTCCGAGAGGATCGGGAAATGGTCGTGAATTGCAAGTGCGAGGGACTCAATGGAAGCCTGGAATTCATTGAAATCGAGGTTTTCCAGCTGGAGTGTATCGGTAAGGATGACGTCATCACCATCGATACCATAAGCACCGGCGACGAGAGCGGATGCATTGAGCTCAAGAAGTTTTTTGAAGAGAGCTTCTTTATTATTTTCAGGAACCTTCATCAAACGCACGCTGAAGATGACAAGCGGCGCAGAGACGAGAACGATGATGTCATCAATTTCGGGGACATCATCAATGAGACGATAAATGCCTTCGTCGAGAACCTCATACGGGGTGTCCAGATCGAGCAGGTATTGTTCAACATCTTCAATTGTACGCATCAAATCCTCCACAAAATAAAAGTGCGGTAAAGCACTGGAAACAACGTTTTTTAGCACACCAGCATGTGGCTTGCAACCGCAATCCGTGAATTCAAAATGCTGTTCCAGGTATGCTGGAGTCTTTTGACTTTTTGGGGGCGCTATGAATGAACACTTCGTGTTCGTTCATACGCGCCCCGTTCGCGCCGGCTGTTGCTGCCGCAATACGCCGGCGCATTTTTTTGCGGCTGTTCAGGTTGCTCAATAGCTGCAAACTCATGATTTACCCTGCTAATGTCGTATGCTAATATACTCGCTCGTTGGTAATATGATTCGGAATAAACCCATTTATCATTGTTTTGACTGGTTGAGGAGCATTAATGAAAAAAAACATTCGGTACTCGTTATTTGTCTTGCTGTTTCTGCAAATGTCAGGATGCACACTGGAGGATATCATTGAACGCGGAGAGAAATGCCCGCCAGACGGAAGTGATGCCGTTCTGAGTTACATTGAAACACCGGATTGCACTAAAGATGCGTGCGAAAATGCATCCTATCAGGAAAATTTCACCGATAACATTTGCCCACTGGCCTTTCCCAAGTGTGTTGCCGATGATGAAACGCTTTCCTCTTATCATTGTGCAAAAGACACCCTGCTTGTTTGTGATGACGGCATCATATGCGGTACACCGGAGGCTTGCATCAAGCCGAGTGACTCCAAATGGTGCGGCGCTTCGAGCTGCAGTGAAGAAAATTATGGCGGCAAAAAATGCGACGAAGACAACGGATTTCATTGCGTAAAATCCGATGATGGATGGACATGTCTGCGCACCAATGTTGGAACAATAGACTGTAACGGAACGCAGATTTATTCGTCGAATGACAAAACATGCGGTGCATCCAGCTGTGACAGGGAAAATAACTATGGCGGCGTGGATTGCACGCTTAAACCCAACGAGTTTTGCAAGAATGCCGGCAACGGGTTTGAATGCACATGCAAATCGGGGACAGTTCACTGTGGTGATGACTGTGTTAAGCCAGGAACAGACAAAAAGCACTGCGGTGCCTCCGGCACCTGCAGTGACGACGACCCCGCCAGTGAAAACTTTAAAGGCGTCGAATGTGGTGAAAATCAGGTCTGCGACTGTACGGGCGACAACTGCGGATGCATTCAGAATCCATGCGATATTGAAAGCATGCTGTACTGCACTGTCGATGATTCTTATGAATGCATTGCAGTTACGGATGAACATCACTGCGGACAATGCGATATTGACTGTGCTGTGATGAAACCGGAAAATGCCGATTTCACTGAATGCGCACTCAATGGCAGTGAATACTCCTGCAAATTTGCATGTTCGGACGGGTTTGCCAACTGCAGCGGCGATGACAGCACACTCAAATGCGTCGATTTGAAATCCGATAATGACTATTGCGGCGACTGTTCAAACCGATGCGGATCCAAAGAAAAATGCGTCAATGGAGAATGCGCCGACATCAAATGCGGTGAAAATGTATGTCAGTATAAAGAGGATGGCGAACAAAAATGTTATCCCGACGACGATCCGCTCCACTGCGGCCCCAAATGCGTCAACTGTAAAAACATACACGAAAGCGGCATTTGCATTCAGGGTGAATGTAATTATGACAGCTGTCCCAACGGATTTCATCCCGTATTTTCGGGCACCCAAATTACTGGCTGTGATGAAAATGAACTCACCAGCTGTGCTCCGCCGGCCGGATTGAATTCCATCATGGACTGTTCCGCCATGGAACACATCAAATCGTCAAAATGTAATGATGCCGGCTACTGCGAAGCCACTGAGTGCGAGGATAATTATCATCTTTATGACGGTCAGTGCGAAGCGAATGATAATCAGCATTGCGGCACGCATGAGAACAGCTGCATGACGGAAGGGGTTGCCAGTGCGGCCTGTGAAAATGGGGCATGTATCGTCAGTGGATGCGCCCCGGGATATCATTTATTCGAGAGTACCTGTGAAGCTGACAGTGCGGAGAACTGCGGAGGTCATGGAGTTGTATGTGCAGTAGAGAATGCGTCAAATAGTTGTGTGAATGGCACCTGCCAGTTTACGTGCAATGCCCAGTATCACGCAAATGGAAACACATGTGAAGCCGACAGCACTGCAAACTGCGGAGGTTATGGAGTCGCATGTGCTGTAGAGAATGCATCAAACAGCTGTGTTAACGGCGTCTGTCAGTTTACGTGCAATGCCCAGTATCATGCGTATGGAAACACCTGTGAAGCCGACAGCACTGCAAACTGCGGAGGCCATGGAGCCGCATGTGCAGTGGGGAATGCGTCAAACAGCTGTGTCAATGGTGTATGCCAGTTTACGTGCAATGCCCAGTATCATGCGTATGGAAACACATGTGAAGCCGACAGCACTGCAAACTGCGGAGGTCATGGTAAAAACTGTGTCACGGGTAATATTGCGTCAGCCAATTGTGTAAATGGGGCATGCCAGGTTACCGGCTGCAATGGCAATTACCATGTTTATAACAACACATGTGAAGCCGATGACAAAAATAACTGCGGGGCACATGGCAAAAGCTGTATGGGGGCAAATGTTGCGGATGCCGTCTGCGAGAACAAGACCTGCCGGGTTACATTATGCAATAGGAAATATCATATCTTAAACAATCGCACAGGCTGTGAGGCAAATGACAGCAACCGTGAAGCATGTGCGCCGCCCAATATGACGCCGGACGAATATAAAGCAATGACAGGCCATTCGAAATGTAACGATGGCGGGGCGGCAAGTGTATGCGGCGATGACGGGGGATGTGTCTGTCCAAATGCGGGCCAGATACCGAATACAAACAATACACGTTGTATACCCAAATCGTGTGACGGTTTGACAGGTATTTTGACGGCAGACTGGTCGGATGCTACTCACTGTAAAGTCGGAACGTGTGACGGCAGCCTGGGGTATATAGATTTTATTGTGAGTGGGATAGATTATTGCCGACCGCCGGTAGGTTTGGGAGGTGGCTGTACTTCAATGGGGTACAGAAATCAGTACGGTAATGGAACATTGTGTACAGCAGAAAGCCAGGCGGATTGTCTGGATGGTTATAAATATACAGGCCATCTGACTTGTTTGAGGGAAGGGGTTATTTGCGGTTCAAACTTTGAGAATTGTTATGCACAGGGCAAGAGCTGTGTGAATGGCAAATGCCAGTAGCAAAGGATTGAATCGGGCGTATCGGCGCAGCCGATAGCCCGATGGTTCGGCCGTATCGGCTACGCCGAAAGGCCGAACGAGGCGGCTGTATTGGCGCAGCCAAAAAGCCGCTCATCAAAGACTAAAAAGGTTCATTTTTAGCGCTTTCAATGATTTCATCGAGGAAAGAAGCTTTCATGGAGCTGTTTCTTTCCTGAATTTCGCGAAAAGAAATGATGAGATCGACGGAAGGGATATCGGCTTCGATGCTGAGTTTTTCCTCATCGAGTTCGAAAGAAACCGGAGCCGGAGACTTTGAATCCTGTGCGAAAGAGGCCGCAGGAATCAACATAAAAAGCGATATAAAAAGCAGCCGTTTCATATATCAGTCCACGAGATAATTGGGTTTTGAATCGGAGGAACCGCTGTCGTTGCTCGAATCGTCGGGAGCAGGTGACGAACCGAAGAGTGCTTCAGCATCGAGCATAGCCTGCAATGTTTCGATGGCGTCATCCGTTGTTCGAATATAGCCTTTTGCCAGCGCGATGTCATCCTTTGAAGTCCAGTGTTTTTGGGCATTTTCGAACTGTGTTCGGGCGAGTTTAAGGCGGTCCATATCTTTTCTGCCGGGCAGCTGAATGAGTTCGATATTGAGATAGAGCGTACCGAGGGCGAAATCGACGAGTCCGTCGTTGGGATCGAGCTGTTTAGCCTTTTGGAGCAGCTGTTCAGCTTCCGGGCCGCGATCGACGGTTTTTAGGGTATTTGCGAGGTCAATATAGGCGCCGACAATGGACGGATTGAGTTCGATGATGTGTCTGAAAAACTCTTCGGCTTTGGTGTAATTACTGGCTTCGTAGTAAATGACACCTCTCATCCATAAGGCTTCGATGTGATCGGGGTTGAATTCGAGCACTTTATCGAGTGTCGAAGCGATGCCGGGAATGAGGGAGACGTCTTCTTCACTGAGAGCGTCGTGAATTCTTGCGCGCAGGAAGAGAGCTTCGTAGTCATCCGGGTCGATTTCGAGTGCTTCTGTGATCATAAATTCGGCGAGTCGATAACGTTTTTTATGGAATTCAGCGAGTGCGAGGTAGTAACGAAGTTTTGGATTTGCTTCGTCTCTTTTGAGCAGAGAGCGAACAAGTGTAATGGTGTCTTCGTATTGCCCGCCGGCAATCATGGCTTCGAGTTTTGCATAATTATGCTCGAAGACGTCAGGATTTGCGGTGATATATTGATTTGCGATGCTTATGGCTGAAGAAATATTATTAGCTCTAATGAGCAGTCTGACGAGCTGAATCAGAGCTGGAGTGAACTTTGGTTCTGCACGAAGTGCATTTTCATAGGCAGTTCTTGCATTTGTTGAATCGAGTTGTCGTTCATAGAGGACACCGAGGTTGAAATAACCGAGAAAAGCCTTTGGATTTTTGCTTGTAATTTGTTTTAGGGAAGAAATTGCGGTTGCAGTATTTCCATTTTTAGCGGTGTTGATGGCGGCTTCAATTTCAACAGAGGCTTGGTCAATTGCGTCGACGTTATAAGATGTACGTTTTGCTTTATCGGTAGATGCATTATCAGCAGAAGCTTTCTTTTTTGCGGAAGATGATTTGGAGCTTTCTGAAGCGGCAGTATTTGTGGGTTTGTTATCTTTAGAACAAGCAGAAAAAGCCAGAGAGGTCAAGAGAAGCCCAACGATGATGAATTTATGAGACATCATAATTTCCCTCCATCTTCTTCAGCGGCATTGATAGCGGCTTCAGCGGCGGCTTTAGCAGCGGCTTCAGCAGCGGATTTTTCTTCTTCCCGTTGTTTGAACATGGAAGGAGAAATAAGAGTTTGAGCGCTGTTTGTGTCTTGCATCTGAGCGAGTCTTTCCTGACTGCTTGCGGTACGGTCGAGCTGTTTAAGTCCATCGAGGCTTTTCTTTGTCCATTCCATGCTGATACCGGCGAGTTTTGAAGCATCGATGGCATTTTGATACATCTTAATGGCTTCATCGCGAGTACCTGTAGCCATATCGCTCATGGATGCGAGGAATGCGAGGTGATTATCGCTTCCTTCCTTGACGTCAGAAGGACGATTGATGTTTTCGAGTTCATCGACGAGTTCGTGCATCATTCGAGCAATGGCGTAACGAGCAGCAATCCCCCAGATTGGGCTGTTGTAGGTCATAACCTGAGCGAACTGATTGGAAATGCGTTTCATTTCGGTCATGTGATCCTTGAGTTGTGAGATCATGGCCTGCATTTTTCCTTTGAATTTGACTTCCTTCCATGCTTCGTAATCAAGTTCGCTCAGAGCATAAGCGGCTTTAGCCGCGTTGTCGCGTCCGATAGAGCCGGAGCTTGACGGGGCATTCTGATAGAGTGCACGTGCTGTTTCGTAATCCATGCGTGCATCTTTAATTTTCTTTGTTTCGCGAAGGTGATCGCCTTCGACGACGTAAGAAGCAATGACATAAGCTCGCATGGATGGATCGGACGAGTATTTTTTTCTAAATTCGGTAAATATTCTTTGAGCTTCGTTGAATTTTCCGAGTTCAGCGTATTGTCTTCCGGCTTCATAAAGGAACTGAGGTGCATCGGACTGGCCAGGGAAGTCTTTGTGATATCGTTCGAGCAGTTCAGCAGCGCCTTTCTTATCTTCGATAAGGATTTTGATTTTTGCCGCATTTCTAAGAGCATTCACGCGATATTTGAAGTTTTGGTAAAGCGGTTTCTTGTTGTTGTAGAGGGACAGGAAGCTGTCAACAGCGGTATCGAAATCGAAGAATTTTTCGGCATTGACGCCGATTCTGTAGAGAGCATTGACGGCTTCTTCGGTTTCACCGTACTCATTGAGAACACGGCGATAGAGCTGCATAGCACTGTCGTAATGCTTCATTTGTTCATAAGCATAAGCGGCATTATAGAGAGCGCGGTTGTTGTGTTCGAATGTCGGATTTTCGTCGATAATCCGGATAAATTCAGCGGCAGCTTCAAGATATTGTTTGTTATCAAAGAGGTTGAATGCTTTTTTGAAGAGTGCATTGTATTTTTTGTCTTTGAATCTCGAGTTAACGATATCATCGGAGCTGGAGCTTCCGAGCTGCATATTTGAATACATATCGGACAATTCGGCGACTTTATCGAGGTCACCTCTGAGATCGTATTCAGCAATGATGATGTCGGCGGCACTTGAAGCATGTTGAGAAGAAGGAGCTTTTTCGATGATTTGAGTGAATCGTTTTTCGGCTTCTTCAAAGTTGCCATAGTTGTAATAAATCATGGCATTGTCATAGCGATATTGCGGAGCGAGCGCATCTTCGCTATCAGCTTTGCCTTGTTTTGTCTCAATTTCACTGAAAGCTTCGCGGGCATCAATGAGTTTGATGACGTCATTCGGAATGGTTTTGGGAACAGATCCGCCTTTCCTTTTTTCGAGTTCAGCATCAATTTGTTCTTTGGTTGCCGAAGTGACTTCATTGGAGAGGAGGAGACTGGTTGGGGCTTCTGATAAAGGAATTTTACCGGCATTGACCAGTTCGAGCAATTGCTGAAGTGGCAGTGCGTACATGTAATCTTTATCTGATTTTGCCTTATCGGTAATGATGAATTCCCATGAGTCTGCGACATAACGGGCGGCATCAGCCTGGAAACGGGAATTTTCGATATCCCGAATTGCCATGAAGGCATTGATGGATTTGTCGTACTGTTCGGAATAGAAATAAGACTGTCCGAGGAGGTATCTGTAGTTGTAACTTTCTTCGTCGTTTGGATATCGTTTGACGAAAGAAGCCGTAATTTCGGCGAGATCTTTGTTTGCCTGGAGAAGATTTTTCTGAGCAGTCTCGAGATTTTGTTGTGCGAGGATGCGTTCAGCCTGTGAAGCTTTTGGGTTCTCAAGGGTTTCTTTTGCAATTCGGACATCATCTTCAGCGCGAGTGACTTTATCATGATAAGCCATGATTGAGTTTTTAAGAGCCTGTTGAGATGCGAGTGTTGCGGAAGCAATAGCTTCAAGATTTCCTTCACGTTCCTGGCATTTGTACCATTCGGAATCGACGCCGATGCGTTTTTCAATTTTACCTTGTTCTTCGGCGGCTTTATCGAGTTTTCCGATATAAGTCAAAGCTGCGACATAGATGCGGATGACTTCTGGTAAGTCTTCGGCGCAAGTACCTCTCTCGATATAAGCTTCGTAAGCTTCAGTTGCGTGTTCGTAACGAGTCTGTTCCATCAAAGTATCGGCAAATTTTCGCAGAACTTCGGATTCGAACGGGGCACCGGAATTGAGATATTTGTTAAAACGCTTCATACCGAAGTCGGGATCAATGGCAACATCATCGGAGAGATCCCAGTCTTCTTCTGCGAGAGCAGCAGCCATGAAGTCGATGGCTTCAGATCTCAGTGCACTCCCATTTGCGACGTTATCGGCGTATCCAACGAGTGCAACAAAGTCATGAATCATGCCGTCATAATCTTCGGTGTAATACTCAACCCATGCTTTACGATAAAGCGCACGATCGTAGACTGAAGTATCCTGACCGATTGCGACTGCTTCTGAATAATATTTAAGGGCTTCATCCCACATGATTTCACCGCCGAGTCCGAGGATTGCATCCTGAGAACGCGAGAAATAGTATTCACCGATACGCGTGAGAACTTCTGCACGACGCGGGCTGTCCGGATAAGCACTGATTAATGTCATAAAAGCATCACGCGCTTCTTCGGAGCGGCCCATCTGTGAAAGACAGTACCCTTTTAAATAAAGAGCACCATCCATTTGATTGAAGGATGGAAAGTTGGTTTGAAGTTTAGCCAGATAGGTCAGTGTCATGGAAAAGTCAGGATATTCCATTGAACCATCTGTTGATGAAAGATATTCATCATCTGCTTTTTCATAATATAAACGCGCAAGTCGGTATAAAATATCTGCAGAATTGGGATGCGTTTCACCATATCTTGCTAAAAAGGCTTCCATGCGTTCAATGACATCCTGACGCATGGATGATTCTTCAAGTCGAAGCATGGCAATTTTAGCAGAATAGGTATTATCAACACTCGAAAGTCTGTTTTGGTAATCTGACATCAGCGATCGTCGAAGATCGAGTCTGTATGTGTTGATTTCTTTCTTATATCGTTCTGCCGCCTGTTTATAGCTTTGAAAAGCATGAGCAGTTTTTTCATCTACGGCTTCAAGCTTTTCGATTTCATTATTCTGTTCAGAAGATTGAACATTTTGAACTTCAGCTTCAGTGTTCTGAGGTTCAGATTCACTATTATCCTGAGCAACAGCATCAAACCATGGAAACATTATGGCAAGTGCAATCATACAGGGCGTAGCATAATGGCGTTTATTTCTCATTATCTCATGAATCACAAGCAATTCCCCATAAAAGCAATCTCAATCATTCCTGACCGGATTCTTTGAGAAACTGTTTAAAATCCTGTTCCAGGATTTCACGTTCTTTTTTTCGTTCTTCCATCGCTGCAGAAAGTGCCTTGCTTCGTGCATCTTTCTGTAGCCATGCGATATCGACCACACCAAGGTCGGCATTGAGCACCATATCTTTGATTTGGTCATAGACCGACTGCCAGTAACGAGCTGAAATATCACCAGCGGTAGCACCGACATCGGTTTTCATGGTTTGATATCGTTCTTTTTCTGCTTCCAGTAAAATGGCTTCTCGCTCGAGACGAGCTTTGAAATCACTGACGCGGTTCTGAATACTTACGTTAATGCTGTTGTTGAAGTTTTCCAGCCTGTTGAGCAAAGCCCGATCCTGAGTGATGAGCTGCTGATATTCTGCATCTGCAGATGATTCATCCATTGCCCATTGCTGAATGAGCATAGCCTGAAGTTCATCGAGATTGCTCCTATCATCCGCAGAGGTATAGTTCATTGACATGACTGTGCGGAGTTTTGCAATCTGACTTTCAATACTATTGAGCATTGGCGCGAGAGAGGCGAGTTTGTCCTCATAGTCTCTTATCTGAGCATTGAGCTGAGATTTTTCATTTTCAGTCATGGATGAAGTTCTGCCGCTATTCATCCAGGTTTTCAGAATTTTAGTTTTATGCTGAAGGCTTTCGATTTGCAGCTTCAGACGATGGAATTCAGCTTCGCGTTCTTCTCGCTCATGAACCTTCAATGACATAAGAATTTCGCGTTCTCTGGCATTTCTAGGCAGTTTGGCGGCATTATTGGCGAGCTGTGATACATGCTCGGAAACATCACTGTGCTGAACGGTAAAATGATATCCGGTCATAAGAGCATTGGTCCGGATATCATCGGCATATTGAGTATAATGCTGAAATTCTGGAAGGTTTCTCACCCTTTCGTCAGATTGTAATGCGGCATTGATCTCAGCAATAATATTGTCCGATTCGATGGTATTGTCATCACTTTCGGTGAGAGAATCGAGCATGATTTCGACGCGATTGACGTCGGAACCTACGGAAATAAGGCCTTTTGCTCTTTCCGGAACGATCTGGACATTTCGATATTGTTCGGCTTCAATGGACTGCTGTAACTGAAGTTTTCGATTTTCCAGCTGAGCAGATTCCGCTTCCATTTCTGACATGACGGGCTCAAAATCATCGTCAATTTTCTGATAAGATGCGAGCGCTTCGTCGTATTGCCCGAGTTCTCGTTTTAGATCGGCTTGAAGTCTTCTCGTTTCAAGGGCATGTCGATCATTCGGATAAGCCAGAACGAGGAGCTCAAACTTTTGTTGAGCAGCGTGATAGTCCTCAAGTCGGACGTGAGTCCATCCCATTTCGTAAAGGACATCCGCAAAGTATCGGCTTTTTTCTGAAATTTTCTGATAGCATGCGATGGCTTTACTCCATTGAGTTTGCTCATAATAGATTCTGGCCTGGGCGAGTATGGCAAGGGCTTTGACATCATCACTGCCTCTGTATTTCTGATCGTCGTTGGCAACATTTTCAAAATGCCGCAATGCCGAATCCAGGTCTTGAGCGATAACATCCAAAACACCAAGCAGGTATTCTGCTTTAACAAACCATTCTTCACTTGTGCTGTTGATGCTTTGCAGACAAGTTCGGGCTGTAGCGTAGTCGCCTTGCAGGAACATGGCCCTGCCCATGATATAAAGATAGGCTGGAGAACGGGAGAAATCAGAGACATCAGCCAGCGCAGTGTTGACTTCGGCCCAATCACCGGTACGTTGGGCGACCTGAAGGAGAAGAACAACGCCGTCTGTTCGCTCAGAACCGACACCCGTTTTGAGCAGGTCAATGAGATAGCGTTGACTCAGCCTGTAATAACCGTCTTCATACAGAGAAACGGCGAGTTGGTATAGAGCAGTCTGATACCCCGGAGTTGAACGCCATTCCTCATGCCCAATAATGTCCATGAAGATGTATTCAGCTCTTTGATGATCGCCAATTGCTTGAAGCGCAATACCGCTCTGGAGTCTTGTTTCGAGGGTGGTTCCCTGGGTATAGCTGTTGTGTACAGCGAATTCCTGCTCAAGGGAGTCGAGTTCTGAATTGAGGGAATTAAGTATTTCGATAGGAGTGTTCGGCGCAGCAAAACTCTGGGCAGTCAGAAGCGACAGAGCAGCAGCACTGATCCATGTCATGAAATGTTTCATGGCTAATCACCTGAATTGGCTTCTGCCGTATCCAAACCTTCTACGGTATCGGAAATAAGGTCATATTGCTGAAAATCAAATGAAACTCCTGGACGGTCTTCATATGGAGTGAATACTCCACCTTTTTCATCCGCCGTCACGATGAGTTCAGCCGCTCTTCCTTCTTCAATATTGAAGTCATAACCAGATTCCACGCGGAATGTGTACTCCTTCATATACTTAAAGACGCCCCATTGTTTGCCTTTGTAGACGTAAAGAACATTGAGCTGATGTGCGCCTGGCGCAATGAGATGATCGTAGAGAATTTCATCGTCGATATCATCGAGATCTCCACTTGGATCCTGCTTTGAAAAGACTGGAGAGCGATCAATGGCGTAATAAATCTGAACGAGTTCATATTGTCCGCCCATATCGTTTTTATGTCGCAGAAGCAGCCTTGAGCCACTCACGGAACGCTGAAGAACTTCTTCTCTTAAAAGAAGGAGACGGCTTTTGGTCGTAAAAGTGTCTTCTTTTAGTGTATCGAGGTTTGTACTGACTTCTCTGATTTGTTTGTCGAGCTGAGCGTCTGTCAGGACCATTGGATTGTCAGAAGCAGATTCAGCAGTACCATCTGTACTGGCGGCAGTCTCGGCGTTTGTTTGGGGGCTGTCTGAGGGTGTGGCTGAATCTGGAATGATTGCAGCATCGGAAGCACTTTCCGGGGCTGCAGAAGGCTCAGTAATATTGGTAACAACTGTTTCTGTCTGTTGTGTTTCAGCAGGTGATTCACTGCTGGACGCATCTGTTTCTGATATTTCCTGCGCCGTGGCGTTCAGACTAAAGAATGCAATTGTGCAAAAGACTAGCGTTTTAGCGAACTTAAGCATGCTGACTCCATAACGGCCAGAACCAAACCTAGGAACTGGACATACATCTTACCAGTTTAAATGTTTCTGGCCTGGCTTACCACTTTTACCAGCATTAATTTTGCATTTTTTTTATTATGGCAAGAATTGAATGAACATCACAACGTTCAAACGGCGAAATGCATGGGAATTATTCCGTTGTTTTTTGAGGGAGCGCGCTATCCGGCTTTGCCGGATACGCCGCGCCAAAAGGCCTATGCTGGCGCATACGGCCTTTTATTCAATGTGCAATGACGCCGTTGCTTTGCAACCGCGAATTAAGCTTTATGCGGCAACAATTGCATATTGCACACTGCTGATCGCAAATTGTTTCGTGCGTATCGGCTTTGCCGATAGCGCGAAACGCCGGCCGTATTTGCCGCGAGGCAAATAGGCTGGCGATTCCCCAAAAATAAAAGGAGAATAAAGAAATGAGTCATCGAAAGTTCATCGTGATGAGTATTTTGGCGATAATGTTTGCTGCAGCCGGATGTTCGGATGAATCATCAGAAAACGGCGCGTCAGAGAATGAGGGGGGATGCAGCCCGGAATGCACGACCGGATATCACTGTGATGGCGGTGTCTGCAAGGAAGATGCGGAACCTTCGCAGCCTGGAAAAACGACAGAAGGCTGTGACAAGTGCACGGAAACCCAGGTTTGCGCCAGTAATCGCTGCGAGGAGTGTGAAAACATCATTTGTGACAACAAGTGCTGTAATGCAGGGGAAATCTGTGATGAAGGTGCATGCAGAAATCCTTGTGATTCGTGTACTGGATCGCAGATTTGTACAGAAAATGGCTGTGAAGCATGTCCAAATGTCGTGTGTTCCGATGGTTGTTGCAATGAAGGCGAAGCCTGCGATTTGTTTACCGGTGAATGCGCAGAAACCAAGAATGGCAAGGCTGCATGCAATGGCATTTTTTGTTCGGAGAATTGGGTTTGCACTGAAAATGGCTTCTGTGCATTGACATGTGAAGATGGCGAATTGGCTTGCGGTCCGTCGTTAGTTTGCTGTGCAGATGGGAAAAAATGCCATCAAAACCTCTATTGTCGTGTTGTTTGTGACGAAACACAGACTCTTTGCGGAAAGGAAGAGGAAGAAGTTTGCTGCGATCAGGGATATGTCTGTGAAGAAGACAAATGTCTCATTGCCTGTGATGGCACTCGCTGTGGTGAAAATCAGGACCTTTGCTGTGACAATACCAGCGAAGTGTGCGCGTTTAACCATTGTGTCAAACCGACAAGCGAGAATACTTGTAAAACAGATGATGACTGCGATTTGTGGAGCTTCTGTGATACGGGGGCGAGTCGGTGTATTGCGCAGGATGAAGATACCAATGCGTGTATTTATCGCCCGCCTGTTGGTGAATTCAAACCAAAAGTCAAATGGCACTGGACGAACGGAACCGGTGTGCATGGCACGCCAATTGTCATCAATTTAACGGATGACAATGAGGATGGAAAAATCGATGAAAACGATATTCCGGAAGTCGTCACTAATACGAATAACGGTGAAATTGCTGCATTAGATGGCGCAACCGGAAAGCCATGGGCCATTTCAGCGAAAAGTCTTTACAATTCCTGTGATGATATCGCAGCTGCAGACATCGATAACGACGGGATAGTCGAAGTTCTGGTGCCGAATGCGTCGACTGCAGCAGCAAAAGGCTTTGGGCTGGCGATTCTGAACCTCGTCAGACAGGATGATGAAACATACGAATGGGTGCAGAAACATTTTATTCCGGCTGAAAATTATTCGACTTCAACGACTGGCAGTTTCGGCATTGATCTTCACCCGACAGTGATGGACATCGATTCGGATGGAAAACCTGATATCGTTACGACTGCAGGGATCATTCGTGGTGATGGAGACTGGTCTGGTCTTCACTGCAAACTCGATATCAAAGGCAGTACAAACTGGGCATATTACGATTTGTTCGCCGTTGGCGACCTCGACCAGGATGGCAATGCCGAAATCATTTCGGAGGCCGTTTACGATAAGGATTGCAATGTACTGATTCCCAAAGAAGGGCGATGGCTGTATTCGGCTTATGCCGATATGGTTCCGGATGATAACGATCCCGCGAACCCCGGGGAACTTGTTCCCGAAATCGTTCGCGTTGGAAATGGTCGTGTCAGTGTGTGGAAAGTCTATAAAAATGGAGATAAGTGGAGCCAGAAACTCGTTTGGGATAAACCTCAGACGTCGACATCTGGCGGTGGAAATCCCGTCATTGCTGACTTTGATGGCGACGGAAATCCGGACATTGGTGTGGCTGGCAGAACCCATTTGACTGTTTTTAACGGTCAAACGGGTGACATCGTCTGGGCCAGTCAGACACAGGACAAAACGAGTGAAAAGACCGGCGCATCCGTTTTCGATTTTGAGGGAGACGGAACGGCAGAAGTCGTCTATCGCGATGAGGTTAAGATCCGCATTTACGCAGGTCCCGGTGCTGGAAAGGATGAAGCTGGAAAAGCGATTGATAAAGATAACGACGGTTATATGGATGGAAAAATCCTGTGGGAAGAACCCAAAACATCAGGAACAATCATCGATTATCCTCTGATTGTTGATGTCGATAATGATGGTCGAACGGAAATCGTGATTTCGAGCAATATCAAAGATTGGACGCCGGCAGGAATGGATGTTGGCATTACGGTTTATTCTGATACGTATGATAACTGGGTTCGCACGAGACGTATTTGGAATGAACATGCCTATCATGTGACCAATATCAATGAAAATGGGAGTGTTCCGAGTCCGGAACCCGCAAACTGGCTTAACAGGCGTCTGAACAACTATCGCGCCAATGTCCAGCCGTCCTCTGGATTTAACGCACCGAATTTCCAGCCGAATGGGCTGAAAATGTCTTTGGATGACTGCGAAGAATCGGGCAATATCATCGTCACGGCTGATGTTAAAAATGCCGGTTCTATCGGCGTTTCAGCGCCGGTTGCCGTCTCGTTCTATATTGCTGATTATGAGTACGAGGGGAACAAGTATATGGTTTATCTCGGGACGTCACTGACATCGGGGACGATTTCAGCGGGTGGAACTGCATCCGTGACATTTGCCTGGAATGGCAAGGGAACCATTGTGGTGAACGACAATCCGGTTGAAATCGATGTGAAGGGGGAAAATCTCAAGATGACATATATCGTTGATGACGCTAACAAGTCGATTGAAAGCTATATCCCGTTTAACGAGTGCCATGAAGAGGATAATACGGGGCTTTCTGATGTGATTGAGTATTGCCCGACGATTGTCTATTAACAATGTGCAATTCAGTGAGCAATGTGCAATGTGCAATGACGCCGTTGCTTTGCAACCGCGAATTAAGCTTTATGCGGCAACAATTGCAAATTGCACACTGCTGATTTGCAAATTGTTTCGTGCGTATCGGCTTTGCCGATAGCGCGAAACGCCGGCCGTATTTGCCGTGAGGCAAATAGGCTGGCCCCACCTCATAATTCGTCGTATTTAGCGCGAGACCCCCGAGCTTTTTCAACCGGATATTTTGTCGCATTTTTGGCGAGTTTAGTTTCAAATGCGGCAGACAAATCGATGTTGGACTGGGTACAGAAGTTGAGGAGGCAAATCAGGACGTCAGCGGCCTCTTCTTCGACGTGAAGTCGTTTATTTTCCGGGATTTTCTCGCCATCTTTTGCCCATAGGAAGCATTCGAGCAGCTCGCCGGCTTCGACCGCAAGCGACATGGCCAGATTACGCGGACTATGAAACTGATCCCAGTCGCGTTCTTCGTTGAACTGCTTAAGTCTTTCCTGCATGATTTGAATGTTTTGTTCACTCATGATGATTTCCTTTTTGAGGCTTATATCTGCGCAAATTGTGTAAATTCGTGGCAAGATGCGAGTACTTCGTCTTTTGAGCGGCACGAAATCCCCATTCTGAAGCAGGGAATGTTTTGCAAAGCCATGATGGATCGGAATTGATAACGCGAGATTTCCATCGGGGAATTTGAAAATGCGAATTGTTGTCTGAGAATGAAAGGAAGGGCCTCAGAAAACGCAACAGGTGTGATTTGAGGCGTTGGCGCAGATTCGAGCAGAACGAGATTTTTCAAGGGAATGCGCGAGTGAAGGCGTTTGGATGACTGGATGGAAAGCAGGTGTTTTGTTTCGATAAATTCGATGTCAGAGACGAAATTTTCGGCATCGAACATGTCGTGTCGCATTGCGATTTGGGATGATTGCGGCAGAACAAATGCAGAATTTGAAGGCTGTACAATGGGAAGTGCATCATCGGCAATGAGTTGAGCATCTGAATGGGCCAGAAGTCCCGCGATAAACGTCGATTTGCCGACACCACTGGGGGCCAGAAAGGCTGTTGCTGAATCCTGAAAAGCGACAGCACTGGCGTGAATGAGAATGCATCCTTTAAGAATTCTTAGCAATGGTAATGAAATGCGTTCGATAATATAAGTCTTTGGCTGAGTTCCCTGTGCTTCAAACCGGATATCGGAAGTTTGGGCATTCAGCTGAATGCGCCAATCTTCGTATTGAATTTGAAAGATGTCATCGATAAGACTGGTGAGGCAGAGTGTTCCAAAAGCATGATCTTCGTGGATCTGGGTATTTGCAGGCCAGAGCTGATGAATTGTGCGATAGGATTCATCAGTGTCTGATGCAAATGGATCATGAAATGAATCAGTTGTCGGGTTTATCATTGGCATTTCGCCAGACTTTAAAGAGAACGGAAGGAAGTTTGGATTCGTCGAATCCGACGCCACTTGGAAGATTGGGAACGCTGAAATCGCCGGCAGAAAGCATGCGAGCGTGGCTGTCGAGTTCGTTTTCCTTGCTGGCATCGACGGTGATGAACAAATTGGAAGTGTCGATTTTGGCAAGAGCCTGCTCATCGCCGACGAGCATCAGGTCGACTTTTGACGGCACAAATTCATAATTGATGGAAAGATTTAGCGGAATAATGGGGACGCCCAGAACGACGTGCTGCCGAGATGTCGAAACGATATTGACCGTGACTTTCACTTGCGAAGAAGACGTCTGAAGGCCGACGCGATTGAGAATAACCAAACGATTGACAGTGAATGACGATGCTTTGCCCGTCAGATCGATGGGTTCGATGTAGAGCTGACTCGTCTCGGCAATGAGAGAACGTGGTCCGAAAATTTCGATGCTTTCGGGTTGAATCTTGACTTCACCGAGCTGATATCCGGGGAGCAATTCACCTGTAAATGCGTGATCAGTTGTGACGGCAACCGTTCTGTGATCGAGGGGCTCAAGATTGATCGAGATGAATTCCGGGGAAAAGTGATCGATATGAATACCTTCCGGCAGATTGAGCATATCCGGTTGAAGTGTGACCTGAATATTGCCATCGCGAGGGGGCGGGGAAAGTCGGATAACACCGATATCATCGCGGCTGATTGAGCGAAGAAGGGAAGCTCTGCCGTTAATGGAAACATCAACCGTCGTTTGTGTCGAATTATCCAGAGTGACGTATCCATCTGGTAGGCGCATTTCCACGGGGATTTTTTCAAATTCGAGGGTTTTGTTTCGGTCGCCGAGCACGACGATAAACAGAATCAGACTGCACAAAAGTGCAATGAGTTTTTGCGGGATATTTGAGCGAAGTCTGTCTTTGAACGAACGCTGTTTTCGCGAAGGAGCGGGCGTATCTGATAGCGGTTTGTTAATATTTGTATTCATTGTTAATTATTTCTTGTCGCGCCATGCGCGGTATTTTCTGACGATTGCTGAACTTCCGGACGTACTGGCTGAAGCATGGGATTGGACAAACATTTTGTGCAGGTAATCTCGCAATGCTTCAGGTGTAAGTTTTCGAGTCAATTTTTCGCAATGAGCGACGGAAATAATGCCGGTTTCTTCAGAGACGACGACGATAACGGCATCCGTCGATTCGCTCAGACCAATGGCGGCACGATGGCGCGTTCCAAGAGCTTTATCGATGCGATCATTGGCGGATAACGGCAAAAAACATCCGGCACTGTTTACGCGCTGATTGCGGATGATAACAGCACCGTCGTGTGTGGGGTTGGCTTTATAGGGAATAAACAGAGAAACGAGCAGTTCCTTTGTGATTGTCGCATCGATCTTGATGCCTTCCACCATATATTGATCGAGGGCTGCATCCATTTCGATGGCAATCAGGGCGCCGATTCTGCGTTCACTCAGAAGGGATGCGGCTTTGACGATTTCTTCAATCGGAGAGGCTCCGAGGCGTTCATCGCTCGTCGTCGTCGTCAGGGATCCGGTTTTTCCGAATTCACTTAAACCACGTCGAATATCTTCTTGGAAAATGATGACAACGATGACGATAAATGAAGCCAGAAACTTGTTGAGTATCCAGTTGACCGTTCCAAGGTCGAACATTTCCGGCTTTGAAATGAGATACAGAACGACAAAAATGAGCAGACCACACAGAATCTGCATCGCTTTTGTACCTCGAATGAGCATGAGTATCTGGTAAAACAGATACCATACGATTGCGATGTCAAGGATGGACAGAATGACATCACTCGCTGTAAATCCCTCAAAATTAGATAGAATTTGCTGAATCATTGAATTACAGAACCCGAGGCTGCTTAAGAAATAAGCTTTTTTGCGATGACAGAAAGCACTGGCTGATGAACGCGAACGATTGACGCACCTTTGGCGAAGGCAATCGCTGATGCAATCGCCGTCGTCGTATCCGGATGAGAATTCTTTCCGGCTATGCCTGCAATACACCTTTTTCGGCTGTGTGCAATAAGAACAGGACAACCGATGCATTTTAATGCTTCAGGCGCGTGTGAAATCAATTTGATATCGTTTTCCAGGCCTTTGCCGAATCCGATTCCCGGATCGACGATAATGCGGCCGGGATCAACGCCGATGTCGACCGCAAATTCAACGCGTTTTTTGAGTTGAATGATGATTTTTTTCAAGCATTCGTCAAAGGTGAGAATGGGGGCATTGTGATCATTCCATGCCATGACGATGAGGTGACAGCCGGCATCCCGGACGGCGGCATAAATCCTGCCTTCGCGTTCATGGCATGGCGTTTCGGAGGCACCAATGTCGTTGATGAGCTCGACATACTGGTGTGATAAAGCCCATTGAATGGTTTGCGGATGACGGGAATCGAGAGAAACCGGAAGTTCGATGTGTTGTTTTGCCCATTCGAGTGGCGTTTTTAGGCGGTTGATTTCTTCATCAGCAGAGATGGGCGCAGCCCCTGGACGTGTCGATTCTGCACCAATATCGATGATATCTGCGCCATCTTTGCACAATTGAAGTGCATGCTCACAGGAAGCTGCATCGCAATCGAAATGAGATGAAAAAGAGTCTGGAGAAACATTCCAGATTCCCATAATGGCCGGGAAGTGTATGAATTTCATTGGTTTCGATGATAAAATCAGCTTGTTTTGAATCGAAAAAAGCCGCTGGAACCAGCGGCTTTGTCACTTAAAGTTCAATGGGTGGTTCGTCGTCATCCGACTTGTTATTTTTGGATTTTTCATCCGAATCGTATGTTTTTTCGGGTTCCTTCAAATCAGTGGCGACTTTGGTGCTGTCGGAAGTGATATTAAAAACGAACTGTTTTTCCTTGTCGTTTGCTGTATCGGAACTCGATTCCTGTTCGAGTAAATCAGCGAGTTTTGAGGTAAAAGCGACTTTAGCCACGCGAGGTTTTGGAGCCGTTTCACGGCGTTTGAATTCATTTTTAAGAGCATCCATGCCTTTATCGAGCAGAATGTCGACGTCTTCGACATCGAGCGTTTCGAATTCGATGAGAGCTTCGGCGAGGAGTTTGACTTTGTCGAGGTTTTCAGTGATGAGTCGACGGCCCATTTCGTAACCTTCGGTGAGGAATCGTCGGACTTCATCGTCGATGATTTGAGCGGTATGTTCGGAATAATTTTTAGCGTGAGAGAGTTCCCGCCCGAGGAAAGGCTGTTCATCCTGATCGCCAAAGGCGATGGGGCCGAGGACTTCGCTCATGCCCCATTCAACGACCATTTTATGGGCGAGTTTTGTCGCCTGTTCGAGGTCATTACCGGCACCCGTTGTGAGCTGATTAAAGATAATTTCTTCGACAATTCGTCCGCCCATGCAAATGGCAATGCGATTGATGGCGTATTTTTTAGAAACGCAAAGGCGATCCTCGATGGGGATAGAATAGGTGATGCCGAGCGCGCGTCCGCGAGGCACGATGGTGATTTTCTGCAGAGGATCGACGTCGTCTTTTCCGAGCAGAAGCGTAACCATGGCATGACCGGCTTCGTGATAAGCGGTTGTTTTCTTTTCGTGTTCGCTGATGACCATGCTTTTTCGTTCACGGCCCATTGCGATTTTATCGCGAGCTTCGACGAAATCTTTCATTTCGAGAAATTCGGCGTCTCTTGCGGCAGCGATAAGCGCCGCTTCATTGGCGACGTTTTCGAATAACGGGGCCATTCGTCTCGCCGTTTCCGAACTTTCCAGTAAATTGGCAACCTGAGATTCGTCGTTCCAATCGATAAGGCCGTTCGGATCGCAAAGTTTCCTCAGGGCGTCGCGAACTTTTTCGGCTTTCTCTTCGATCGCTTCAATACGAGCGTCGAGAGCG
>JAZRWV010000499.1:0-4313 GCA_045599925.1 Myxococcota bacterium | reverse complement strand
CATAGCCGTTCAGGGTTTGCGAAAAGGGCTTGATTGCCATGCCGACAGGAGCTGAACCGGCTTTTTGAAACAGCGTGGCAAGGGCATTCTGAACATTGACCGGATGCATTCGAATGTCATGAAAATGGAAGTCTGAAACCGGATGAAACCAGCCGATGCATTCGGTATCGGACGGTTGAACTGCATGCTGTCTGCATTGGGCCCAAAGCAATGCAGCCGCTGGTGCTGCGGCATCCTGAAAGGTTCCCCAAAACGAAATCGGGGAAAGTTTCCATTCATCCGGGGCGAATAGAAGACCGGATGACGGATCTGCATAAAATTGCGCAGTCTGTAGATGCGTTTCCCCCCGATAGGCTGAAAATATCGGATGCTGCGGTGTGCTCAGGTCATTGCGGGGCATGATGAGAATGGCATCCGGATGAACCAGTCTCTTCGGAAGCTCGTCCATGAAACACTCCGGCTGGATTTTATACCGATTTTTATAGGTTTTCTGATGATAATAGCCTGTTTTGTCATTGATCCAGTCGGAAATAATGATGTCAGAACCGTAAAAAGCGTCGAAATCATCCGGATTTGCCATGAATTCGCGTTCATCGACGTCGAGAAACATGGTCCGGGAAAAACAGGCATGACGCAAATCGGCCTGAATGGCTGCACCCGCACATCGTCCGAACTCAGGATCCTGATGAAACAACCAGGGGAGTTTACCGCGAGCTGTGGTTCCAAAACAAAGACAGCATTGCGCATGATGTGCACTGCAGATGCGGGCAAGCGCACCAGCACGGAAGAATAAGGGAACACCGAACTTGTTTGCAGCCTGAATTTCCGGATGATTCTGAGGAAATGACATAGGGGCGATCACACAACTTGCAGGCTGAATCCGGTTTGGTTCGGATTCATAAATGATATCCGCTCCTCGCGATTCCAACTGAGCAGTGAGTTCGCTTCTGCGCAGATCACTACCTGACACATGGTGGTTTAGGTCGAGCAGAAGATGTGCGACACCACTCATGCCAATTCCACCAATGCCACAGATATGAGTCCGCTCAAACAATTGCGGATTATTCTTTTTCGTCGTCCTTGTCATCCGTTATTGGGGCAATCAGCTGGGCTTCGTCACCGGACGGATCGTTAATAGATGGATAGAGCAGGATTTCATCGCGGGCGATTTTCCATGCACGCTGTACGATCCAGGATACGGTTCGATCCTGACGAAGAGCTTCTTTCTGAATTTCATCGAGCATATCTACTGGGAAATAGACACTCTGTTTTCGCTTGTCAGACTTGGGATCGTTCTTGAGTTCAACTTTTGTCATGATGCTCTCCCTTGTGAAATGGCATTAAATACAGCTGAGAAATGGTATGAAGTACAGCTTTTTTCAGCCGTAATGCTGTCTACTGTACAGCATGTCAAAAAAGGTTGCAAGGGGCGTATCGCATTGCGACAGCCCCTTGCTGAATGCCGTATTTTTTCGCCTTTTGCGAAAAAATAGGCATTCGGTGAAGGCGTATCGGTCGAAGACCGATAGCCGAAACCGTCCACAAAGGACTGCAAAGCATGAAACCTGGCGGGTGTTCTTTCCCGCCGGTTTCTACAGCCTGTTTCCTTTTTCGTCGCGATCAGTCAGGTCAATTTTATATTTTTTAGAATGGCGTTTGAAATAGCGAGTGTAGTGCCAGAGCGCGTCTTCAACAGGCCATTCGAGGGAATTCTGATCCAGTTTTCCGAGCTTTTTCAGTGTGAGCTGCGCATTGTAGCTGAGCGGCCTGGGGCCGGAAATGGCGTCGAGCAGCAACGGAATGTCTTTGTTTGTAAGGGTTGTAATTTTGAAACCGCCGCTCTGAAAACCGGATGTCAGCCAGAACTGGCGCGATTTTTCGCCATATTTGGTGATCCAGGTGCCAACCTTTTCAAGGCATGAACTTCGATCGGTGGTGCCTTTGCAAAAATCGCGATTGACGACGACATTGAGTGCAAAAAGCACTGGTTTGAATGACGAATCCGATGAATCCTGAAGGGCCTGATAAAGTGGCTGCAGATGCTCGGCCTGTGGATGGGTGGCAATATATTTGAGAATGACGCTGAGCGATTCGGGAGATTCACCGGTTTTGCTCATTCTGACGAGTTCTTCATTAAAACAGTGCCTTGTTTCTTCGGAATCTATCGTCGTCAGGGCTTCGATGAGGGCATGTCGAACCTTTGAATTGCTTTCAATCTTGAGTCTTTCGACAAGAGCTTTGGCAGCATTTTCGCTGAGTGAATGTGATGCAAGTGCAGCAGCTATGCGGACTTCAGAACTTTCACTGTTGACGAATTTCAGGATTTTGCTCTCGTGGGATGACACTGCGCCGAGCAGGGACAGTCTCTGAAGGGCGGCCGCCTGATGAGCCGTATCTGATTTTTTGGATGAGAGCGTGGCCAGGTGTTTGTCGACACACTTTTCTCGCTTTGCAACGGGATCTTCATGCCAGTCATGGATGTATGATTTGTCGATGCATCCCGCACAGATATCCGTGTTCGAGCAGTAGGTGCGCACGTGAAAATGATCGTTGTGGGCGGCCTGGATGATGACAATTTTTTCAAATCTTAAGAGCAGGTCTTCAGAGGCTCCACGCTGGACGAGCTCTTTGTAAATCGCTGAACGGATGTATTTGGCCAGAAATATGAACTGAACATCGATTTTGGGGTGGGTAATCAGAGTTTCGATGAGCGTCGTATTTTTTTCGAGGTCGAAAGTCAGAAGGCCGTCTTTGGTCTGTGCCTGCAGACGTCTGTTGATTTTATACAGGTTGTCCGGATGGGCGAACCTGCCGTTTTCATCTTTATAATAGAAAGCAATATCGCCGTCACGGCCGGCATTATGGCTGACTGAATAGGGAATGTCTCCGCCTTCCATGGCACTCATGTTGCCCATATACATGATGGTTCCCGGAAACTTTTTCTGCATGACAGAGGCCGTGTCGGTCATGAGCTTGATGAATTCTGTCGTGGCATAGGCAATGCCGCGTTCATACTGAACCGGCAGCTGTCGGATGTTCATGCTGGGGTTCGGAAGCAGCTGGCCATGGATGAGGTAGCCGTCTCTCGTATCGCCAACAGAAAAAGACATTTTGGCTTCTTCCGGCGTCGTATAGAATGCGCGTTTTGGCGTCAAAGCAGGTTTTCTCATGTTCTGAGTCGCTTTCTGAAACAGCATCATTCTCTGTATTGCTGGTGAAATATAGCTTGAACGCGGCTTTAATTGAAATGTTTCTTCATTAGTGCTAGAAGCACTCTGTTTTTGAGGCGTGAGGTCTTCGGGATGGGCAGATGAACATCCCGGATGAAGACACATCAGAAGAAACAGAGCGGATTGTGCGAATAGCCAGCCGGCTGAATGATATTTTGACATGTGACCTCTGCGAAAACAGAAAACTTTGTATAAAATATATGTAACCCTGAATAGGGCAAGTTTTTCAAAGATATTGAGGAGAAGACATCGTGAAAAAGTGTATGTGGACTTTGTTGGCAATAGCTATGTTTTTATCCTTTGGCATTCTTTCCATGCCACAGGAGGCACAGGCTGAAGAAGTTCAGTTCGAGCTGCTCGGAAAATTGGGCGGAACGGGTGACAGTGTGAAAAAAATCTCGCTCGGTGACCCGAAGTTTGAAGTGTCCGGTGGTCTCGAAATTGCCGCGCTTTTCCGCTTCGATATGGGAATCGGCGTCGGTCTGAACTTCAACTGGACCATGGTCAAACACCGCCTCGATCAGACTCAGTTAACATATGCTCTTGAAGCGACAAATCGCAAAATGGTCGTGCAGCATCCTTCCGTCGGTCTTGTTCTGCGTTATGAAATGATCGACATCGTCGACCTCGGCCTCTGGATGAACTACGGTTTCGGTCATACAGACATTTCCTACGACAGCGATTGGAACGAAGCCGCTGCCTCGTCTTACGGCCTCAATGACTCCAATCTCAAATGGCAGCTCCAGACTTTTGAACTCGGTCTTATGGCTGCTTTCATGTACAAAATAACGAGCATTAACCTCGATGTTATCGTCGGCCTTCAGGGGTTTGTCGATTTCAGCCGCATGGTCGCGGATGATGATACCCTTAAAAGCGCCCGTGACATTCACGGCCGTCACCTCGACGAGAACTCGATTTATTCCGGCGGCTTTCACATCGTCTTCGGTGCAAGATATGACCTGATCTTTGGCGAAAAGAGCAAAAAGAAAAAATCCGCCGCTGAATGATGTTTCGTCCGCAAATGCTTTGAAATCTTAAGCTTTTTGAGAAAGGGCTATCGGCTTTGGGCCGATACGCCCTTTT
>JAZRWV010000498.1:0-3150 GCA_045599925.1 Myxococcota bacterium | reverse complement strand
TGATGAACTCCTTCATCAGGGAATGGAACACATCCTCCTTGCCGTGACCCCCCTCGACCTCGGTATTGCCGTTCATGGCGGAAAATTTCACGTCATTACGCCGAAAAATACGACAATCCCTTGCGGAAATAGCACCGTATTCACGACATCTTTCGATAATCAGACGTCCCTTCGCATTGTCGTTCTTCAGGGAGAACATACCGAAGCCAGCGATAACCAGGTTCTGGCTGAGTTTACGTTCTCAGGTATTCGTCCCGCTCCGGCTGGTACTGTCGATGTAGAGATTCTCTTTGACGTCGATGCCGATGGCATCGTCAATGTGACTGCCCGTGACCTCGAAACCAAGAAAGAACATAATGTTACTGTGAGTCGATCGTCCAATCTGACTCCGGAAGAAATCGAAAGCATGATGCAGGAAAATGAAAATTATCTCGTTGCCGAAAAATCGGGCGAAGAGATGCGCAATATTTCTGCTCATCTGAAAAATGTCATGACTCAGCTGCGCGATCTCGTACAGACAAAAACTCTTCCGGATCCCATTTCCGGTTATGGTCTGACCCTGATTAAACGTGCATCAGAAGCTATCGAAAAAAATGACGATCTTCAGTATATGAAAAACCTTTCTGGTGACCTCGAAGCTGCTGTGACATTGATTAAAAACTCGTAGTCGCCTGTATTGAGCGGACTTTCAGATTTGAATCTCCATTGTCATGTTTGTGATGATGGGGATTTTTTTTGCCACTGCTATGACCGCTGGTCATACGCAGATGGCTTTGCTATGCCTGAACGGCATACGCAAAGACTTGGCCAACTATTGCGCGTTGCGCAATACGCTGGCCACTTTCTTTAGTGTGACGGTGTCTTCCCGTTCCCAATAAATAACTTACTCTTCCTGGATTTTCCCGGCAGCATATTTCCCAAGCTTAGGGCCATTTTTTAAAGTATCTGGCTGGATTTCAGCAAGGCTGTCAATGAATCTCAATGTGTTGGTCGCAAGCACTTCACAGTCAAAGTTACCGTATTTTTGAAGAAACATGACAAGTCCCAGAACCCCGCCGGATTCAAACAAAATTCTCATCTCATCGAATTCATCAGGACACTTTGCGTGATAGATGCATTCGTAGTTTTTGATAAAAAAACGATAGACTGTATGTATGCAGTCTTTGATAAATCCTGCTTCGATGAGATAAAGAATGACAGGATCCTGCTGATAAAACTGATAAAATAACGTCCAGAATTTGTGGCGATCAATGTCTTCTGACGACAGAAATGTTTTTTCCAGTGTTTCCAGATACCCATTCAGTCGTCTGAATAAGATGTCCTGCTTTGTCTTGTAGTATCTGTAAAATGACATATGCGAGACACCGGCCTTTCGAATGATTTCGATCTTTGTAATATCCTGAAAAGGCTTAGTCTTCATCAGCTCAACCAAGGCCAGGTAAAGACAATTTAGTGTGTCGTTGTGATAATTGCTGTCATGATGGGTGGAAACCATATTTCTCCTTAAGATTCAGAACCTTTGATGAATTCCACAACTCTTCCTTATCATGACTTGCACTGAAATTCAAACACACTGTTGTTGATTCCACTTTCCTTTTTTTGAGTGTTTTTTGACAAACGGAAATCTCCAAATACTAATGCGGGGGGAGCATAATGCATCTGGTTCATAAAAAATGATTATTTCATACGGGATATTTTAATATGACATTGAACTGGAATACCAGTTCTATTAAATAATAAGATTGTGGTTGGTGTCTAATTGGTTTGCGAATAATTTGCATCTTTTGGTATAGCTCAGCCAGGAAAACGTGTGAGCTGCCAATATGTTGGTAGGGCCTAGGGCATTAGCGTGTAGGGGATACACACGTTTAACAAAAATAAGGTTCACTCCGTAAAATTGGCATCACAATTTAAACATTACAGATTAGCCCTTTAGTGGAAACCGAAGCAACACCTCGGCTGGGGAAATACCTTATTTGAGGGAGAGATATAAACAAACAGTTTGACAAGGTTTGGCTTTTCAGCTTTTTGGCTTCGTGCTTCTTTATGATGAGCTGTAGTGACAACGGCAATAAGGATGAAGTTGAAAATAATCCATCAGGACAGCAAACGACACCTTGTGGTGATACAAACTGTACCGAAGGTCAGAGCTGTGTGGAGAATCGGTGTGAACCTTCATCGTCTTGTGGCAATACCAATTGTACTAATGCCCAGACGTGTCTGGATGATAAATGCGTGACATTTGTCGAAGCGGGTGCCTCCTGTAATGAAACTGATCTCATTTGTCACAAAGGTAATTGTTCTGATGGCGTTTGTGTCGCAGTCGAAGGCGCATGTACGATTCAGAATGATTGTGATTTTGGAACTTGTACAGATGGCAAATGCGTTCTCAAGGTTGGTGACGATTGCTCTGATACTGGCGTTTCATGCACAGACAGCTTTTGTTATCAAGGCAAATGCACGACATCTGTTCCCTGTGAATTGAGTAGTGAGTGCGGAGAACTGGGGTATTGTAATAGCGAAAAGCTCTGTCAAAAGCGTCCGGAAGTCGGTGAAAATTGTGATGAAGCTTCCGGATGTGCCGAGGGGCTTACATGCAATAGTCAGTCTGGTGGTTCTGTCTGCATTGACGAAAATGTTGTTCTGGGAAATGCATGTGATGATGTGCATTTGTGTGGAGGTGGAGCTTTATGTGTTCAGGGAACTTGCAAATATTTGGCTCTTCATGGCGAAGCATGTGATGAGACGCATGTCTGTATGGGCGATGATATCTGTAGCGTTGGCGTATGTACGTCAACTCACGGAGAATGCCAAAGAGATGAAGATTGTTTGGAAGATACCTACTGCTGTACAGAAGATGCCTGCGAGACCAAAAACGTTTGTTTGGCCTATGGCGAAGGGCCTCGCGGAACTATAAACGAAGAATGTGTTTTCAAAACAGTATCCGGTATGTTCGAAGCTTCTGTGCAGTGCGATTGGGCCTTCGATACATCCAGCAAGGATGCTTCAACACTTCTCGTCGCTGATACGCCTTTCGATTCCAATGGCTCTTCCGAAATCATTGGTAGAATGGGCAATAATATTCGAATTTGGAATGCAGAAACCTGTGAACTGCTTCAATCCATTCCAGATGCCAGTGTCGGAAGTGGT
>JAZRWV010000497.1:0-7852 GCA_045599925.1 Myxococcota bacterium | reverse complement strand
GGGGCGGACACAGCTTGGTAACGTTCGCGTATTGCGCAGTGAAGCCGTTAAATAACGGCTCAGCGCAATAGCAAGCGGCGTCCGGCGTATCGAACGAAGAGAGATAGCCGGGCGACAAGTGCGTATCGAACGAAGAGAGATAGCACTTGCCTCTGTCAAATCTCATTAGTGTGTGGCAAATAAAAGGCCGATGAGACGCGGTATCAGGATGGGAACAATGCCCCAGAGTGTGAGCAAAAGGCCGCAAAATACACCGGTCAGAATTGGACCCTGCTCCGATTTGAGCTTGAGATATGGCAGTACACCAGCGCCCATGACGAGGAATGCCCAGGGCATTGCGATGAGGTCGCAAATAGTATCGACATAAGGTAACGGAATCAGGCTGAGAATGCCTACGACGAGAATCGGGGTCAGGCTGTAGCCGACATATTTCTGTGCACGTTCAAACTGGAAACCAGCACCCGCAAGCGTCGAAATGCCTGAAATCAGCACTGACATAATCCACATCAGAATGAAGATCATCAGCGCCTGAATTGCCGCAGTTAGAATAAGATGTCCGACGGGAACTTCGCTAATGGCATATTGGAATGCACCACCACCCATAATTGCCATCGTTCTGAGAAGAATGAGAATCGTAAGATGCGGCCAGTAAAGCTGTGAAGTCGTCGCCGGATGCTCATCCTGCGCCTTCCAGAATGCTCCTGGACGTGTTAGAATCATAATCAGATCGCCCAAAAATCTCATGAATGGTGTCTGCGATGCGTATGTCAGACTCTTTCTCGTCGCTTCTGTATAGCCTGAATCCACATCATCATATTTTGCATAATGATGAACATCGACTTCATAATGCGCAGATGTGGCCTTGCTTGCCTCTTCTTTTACTTGTGGAAAGGGCTCGACAAGTGTGCCGGAACCTCTTGAATCTGATTCCGAAATATCTCCATTTAAATTCAGAAAATCGTCGTTTGGCGTTTCATCCAGACGCTGTAATTTGGGATAAAGTGAGGTCGATGTCACGTCCAGTTTTCCGGCTTGTTGATTGCTGGAAATGCCTGCAAGAGTCGCCGATGACATCCGGACGTCATTTTCTGACAATTCTCTGGCCAGTGAAGGATTTTCCTTCCTTTCTGTTAAGGTATTAGGAAGAGGTGGGGTTTCCATATTATTACTTACTCTCTTGGGGAGAGGCGGTACTTCTTTGCTTTCGCCTGTAACTTTGGGAATTGGCGGTACTTCTTTGATTTCTGGTATTTCTTTGGAATTCGCTGTTTTAACCCTGTTTTCGGATAATCCTTTAGGAAGTGTAAATTTTTCTTTGTTGTCCATAAATTATCCTCTTATCAGTTAACTGGCCGTAATTTGTTTGAATTCGATCAGTATTTTACGATTCAAATGTTAGACAGGCTGCTGCCATCATGTGATATGTCATTGGAAGTGTGTCACACATCACCAGGCGTTTAAGATTATAACCTAAATCTGAAAAATGTCTGCATTCCTGAGCTATTGCAAATGCAGTCGGTGCAACAATATATATGGTTTGGGCTCCAAATCGTTTGCAAAGTTCAGCTGTTTTGGCTGAATAGGGCATGCGGTTGCTGTGCATGAGAATCGCATCAGCTCGACATCCTTTGTAATAGCGTTTGTCGAGATAATGTTCCGCAGTATCGGTATAAAATGAGACATTTTTCCAGCCATGGACTTCTGCATTATGCTGTGCAGACTGAATCGCAGGCCATGAGGCATCAATCCCGACATAATGGCTGGCTGCCTGATTGAATAGTGTTGTGTGTGTGCCGCACCCGCATCCCAGTTCTAATGCGTTATCGAAATGTCTGTCTGATATCATTTCTGACAAAGTGTCTCGAATGAGTTGTGCATTGACGGGGTTGACCGGAGTCCACGCGCCTTTTAATGCATAAAGTGTATCGCCATGGATGTCATTGCTATAGCAATACCAAGGATCTCCAAATGCTTTTGGCTTCGGATAGACGTGAGAACCCTTGGGCGGCAATTCCTGAAAAATGACTGGAATTCCAAGCAATTGACTCAGCTTTTCGGCATATCTCCGCATCTCATCGGATTCTTTTGGAATCGCATAAACAGTGACGCGGGCATTTGCACCATTGGCTTCAAACCCAAAACGCGTGTGAAGAGAAAATGGCAATTCAGCAAGCGCATTTTGAACATTTCTGATGAGTTCATTGAGTTCTGGCGCCTGAAGTGCACATCGACACATCGAAATTGGCTGTATATTATCTAATGAAAGTATCTCTTCGGCTTCAGCTTGAGAAAAATCGGGAATTTCAACAAAAGACGCATCAGCTGGATGAACAGCATCAAAAACAGCCGCATCAAGCCTCGGTAATATGCCAATACAATGTTGGTCATCTGCCGTTTTGAAAATAGACGCATCCGTTCTATGCCGATATTCCAGCGTTTCTAAGGCTGGTTTGAATTCAACTTTGCATGTCTCTGGTATCGAAATAAATTTGCGAATGAGTCGAAGCCAGTTCTCTTTCTTTATGGTTTGCTGGGCTTCTTTGTTCAAACACTGAAACTGACAGGCAGGACAGTGTCGCCATTGACCACAAATGGCATAACATCTGTCCGGACTTTCTGAAATGACATCCAGAAGATAAGCTTGTTTGCGACGGCGAATAGAAACTTCTTCTGCACAGACGGTCTCTCCGGGAAGTGCATTCGCAATTCGTATCATGCGGTGATTGGCATCGAATGCAATGCCTTCACCACAAAAATGAAGTTTTTCTATGGAATAAATGCTCACGCGCGATTGCCAAAATCTATGTTGCCGGCATCTCCCGGACGTTTTCTCACAGTCGGTTCATTGCGAAATGCACTAAATACAATCAAAATGATCATGCCAACACCAAATAAGGCCCCTGCAACCCTCGGGAAATCAAATACATAGGCGAGGAGCAGTGAAATAATGCCGAGTGCGGCTGTCACAATGACAAAGATTTTCCATGTCGCAAATTTGGGCTCAGGATTCTCTTCAAATGGAACATCTTCTTCAGCTGCTTTCGCGAGTTCTTGTTTCTCACGTTCGGCTTCTATGTCTTTCTGAAGACAGCAGTGCTTGTATTTTTTTCCACTTCCGCATGGACATTTTTCGTTTCTTCCCGTTGCCATAGTCTTTTTCCGTAAGTATTTGCTATCGATTCATCATTTCTTCTGATTCAAAATGTATGAAGCCAATGTGGCTCTCATCGCTCCCTCTTTTATTCCTAAATCCATAAACGTAAAATCTCAAAATCTTGAATATGTATCGTAATCGTTTAGATTGTATCCGGCTTTTGGATTGACTGGATAAGCTGATTGTAATCACAAGGAATGAATTTCGTGGATATTGATAAAACAGGGATGTCGACACAATCGCAGGTAGAGGCTTCGCCATCGAAACAGACACAAAATGGCAATACCCCCAAACGCGTCATGGGCGGGTTTTCTGCCACCATGATTGTCGTCGCAAGTATGGTGGGAACCGGCGTTTTTACAACATCTGGCTTTTTACTCGAAACAACGCCATCAGCCCCCGCTGTGTTATGGTCCTGGCTTATCGGTGGGATCATCGCATTTTTTGGCGCCCTTTCTTACGCAGAACTCGTTTCCATGTATCCGCAAAATGGCGGCGAGTATCAGTTATTATCCAAAATATTCCACCCTTCTATTGGTTTTATTGCGGGATGGATTTCTCTCATCGTCGGATTCTCTGCACCTATCGCGTCTGCAGCAATGGCTTTTGGTGAGTATGCTTCAAACTCATTTCCAGACTTGAACAAGTTCTGGGCCGCAGTCATTGTTATTTTGTTGCTTTCCACGGTTCATGCAATTCGTGTGACTTTGGGAAGTGCAGTTCAAAATATCTTTACCGTCATTAAAATTGTTATCGTTTCCGCATTCATTATCGGTGGTTTCTATCTGGGAGATTTCTCACTGATTTCGCAGGAATCCGCCAATGATACGGCATCAATCATGTTCAGTCCTGCCTTTGCTGTGGGGCTCATCTACATTACTTATGCCTATACGGGATGGAATGGGTCTGCCTATATCGCTGGTGAAGTCAAAAACCCGACAAAAGCTGTCCCTCGCGCTCTTGCAATTGGCACAATCCTCGTCACATTGATTTATCTTGGACTCAATACAGTCTTTTTGGTGGCGGCTCCTACCGCAGAACTTTCTGGTGAAATCGATGTCGGTGCAATTGCAGCAGTTCATCTCTTCGGTGAAAGCATTGGTAATGTCTTTTCAGCCATTATCGCTCTCCTTCTGATCAGTTCTCTTTCTGCTATGATTATGGAAGGACCTCGCATTTATCAAAGTATTGGTGATGATTATTCGGTATTTCATTTCCTTTCCAAAAGAAAAGGTGGTTCCGGACCTTATATCGCCATCGCCCTTCAGGCCATTATTTCCATTCTCATGCTGATGACTGCTCACTTCGACGATCTCATCATGTACATGGGCTTTACGCTTTCTCTCAATTCAGCTCTAACCGTTTTGGGGGTTTTCGTCATGCGTAAAAGAGAACCAAATGCAAAACGACCATGCAAATGCTGGGGGTATCCATATACTCCCATCCTGTTTATCGCCCTTTCTCTCTGGATGATTATCTTCACCATCATTCAAAATCCCATGGTCGCACTCGCTGGGGGGGGGACAATTCTCGCCGGACTTGTCCTTTATTTCATTGCAAAACCTCACCAGGTGAGCAAAGATAATAAGTAGTTGGCTTACAACTGCTTGCGTCGTGGAAAATAAATTATTTTGCACTGGCTTGTTGTTGTCTGATGATACAACTTATGCCTTGAGCAGTTTTCTGCTTAAATGATTTGACGTTTCTTTACACATTCTCGTTAGGAGTCATGCATGATTTTAGACAATCAGATGAGTTCTGCACTTTGTACAGCACTCCGGGACGCCCAGAATCTGGCTCAGCAAAATCGCCAGGAAAAAATTGAAATCGAACACGTCCTCCTCAGCATTCTCGCTCAGGAAGGAAACGTTCTCCAGATGTTCAAAGCTTTGAGCATTGATGCGAATTATCTCATTCGTCGCCTTGAACGCGAATCTGAAAATCTGCCCAAATCGTTCAAAAATAATCAGCCTGTTCCCAGCAGCAAGCTAGAAGAAGCTTTGCAGTTCGGGCTCGATAATGCGATCAGTAATGCTCGTCAATATTGCGAAACAACTGACTTTGTCGCTGGTATTACCCGCGTCCCAAGTGGCAGTGCACCTGTCATGCTTCGCTCGCTGAATCTGACTGTTTTATCTGTCACCGGCACATGCATGCGCCTCCAGCTCCAGGCTGAACAGGTCAATTCGAGTGGTGCTCCATTAGTCATCGCAACATCAGCTTCTAATTATTCATATCAGCCATCTGCAAATGCGCCCTTTGGCGCGCCAGCAGTCAATAATGCGGCTCCTTTTGCTGCTCCAGCTGTGAATAATGGCGTTCAGAACAATAACAATGCAAATGTTGCTTCTAAAGCTGTCGTCACTACAACATGGCATCCTCTTCCCGGCAACTTGCAGCATGTTCAGCAAATGACATCAGACTGGACACTCCTCGCCACTCAGGGAAAACTTCGTCCCTGCCTTGAACGCGATATGGAAATTCGCAGACTTATTCAGATTTTGATGCGAAAATCCAAAAATAATCCCGTTATCATCGGTGATAAAGGCGTCGGAAGAAGCACACTCATCATGGGACTCGCACAACGAATTGTTCGCGGTGATGTCCCCGATCGCTTCAAGAATGTTTCCCTCCTCAAACTCGATTCTGCTTCTGTCCTCGGCGGCGCTAAATACAAGAGTGCCCTCGAAGAAAGCTTCAGAAATCTCATCAATGATATCGCCAGTGCTCAGGGTAAGGTCATTCTCTATATCCCCGATCTGTTCTCGTTCGGCAACGTTTCAACAGACCTCATCAATATCCTTGAACCTCGCATTACTCGCGGTGAATTGCTCATCATTACGGCTTCTTCCGAAAAAGATCAGAAAAAAGTTTTCGATGAAAAACCCAATTGTGAACGCATTTTCCATACACTCAGCATCGAAGAGCCGACCGTCGAAAAAGCAACTCAAATGCTGATGGGCATCAAATCGATTTACGAAGTGCATCACGGTGTTCCCATCAGCGATGAAGCTGTTACTGCTGCTTGTACACAGGCAAAACGCTATCTCACCACTCGACATTTGCCGGATAGTGCCGTGGATCTGCTCGATGAATCGGCCGGCAAAGTCCGCATGGAACTCGATGCAATGCCCGCTGCTGGTGATGTCATTGCCGATCGCATCAGCGACATTCGAATGGAACTTTCAATCCTCGCTAAAAAACAGTCATATCAAAACGATCAACGCAAAGCTGAACTCGAAAATGAACTGCGGATGAAGACCGAAGAACTTGAAAACTTCAAACGTCAGTGGAAACTCGAAAAAGATGCCATTGCTGAAATCACGGCCATTAAAACCGCCATCGAACGTGCTTCCGAAGAAATGGAACAGTGCCGTCAGCGCAACGACATCGTTGGCGAACAGAACATTAAATATGGCAAACTTCTCGATCTTCAGTCCAATCTGAAACTCCTTGAAGGCCGCCTCGGTGACAAGCCTCGCGTTGTCAAATCCTCTGTCGGCCCCAATGAAATTGCAGATACCATCGCCATGTGGACCGGAATTCCCGTTTCAAAGATGATGGAAGACGAACTCGAAAAACTTCGCCACATCGAAGACAATCTGAACAAACGCGTCATTGGGCAGGAGCACGCCGTCAAAGCCGTTGCTTCTTCTGTGCGTCGTTCTCGCACGGGCCTTCAGGATCCGAATCGTCCTATCGGCTCATTTATCTTTCTCGGCCCCTCCGGCGTCGGTAAAACTGAACTCGCAAAAGCACTCGCTGAATTCCTGTTCGATGACGAAAATGCAATCGTGCGTCTGGATATGAGCGAGTATATGGAAAAACATGCAGCCGCAAAGCTCATCGGTGCCCCTCCGGGGTACGTTGGTCACGAAGACGGCGGCGTTCTGACCAATGCGGTCATGGAAAAACCTTATTCCGTCGTTCTTTTCGACGAAGTGGAAAAAGCCCATCCCGATACGTTCAACATTCTCCTTCAAATGCTCGATGACGGCCGTCTGACTGACTCCAAAGGCCAGACCGTTGACTTCAAAAATACCATCGTCATTATGACGAGTAACCTCGGCGCAAAATCGATTCTAGAATTCGTCGACACCGATCCCGATCGTATGAACAAAGAGGTCATGGATGCACTTCAGGGACATTTCCGTCCGGAATTCCTTGGGCGTATCGATGGAAAAATCATCTATCATGCTCTGACCAAAGACAATCTGCGAAAAATCCTCGCGATTCAGATGAAACGCATTCACAAACTCCTCGCCGGGCGCGGAATGAAGCTCAATATCCTCAAATCGGCTGAAGATTTCCTCGTCGATATGGGATACAAGCCCGCATTCGGTGCTCGTCCGATTAAACAGGCCATTATTGATTATGTTCAGGAACCCCTCTCATCACTGCTATTGAATGAAAATTATCCGGAAGGAACCGTTCTCAATGCGGTTCGCAACGGCGATGACGATCATCTGAGCTTTGAACGCGAGGGTTCTGCTCCGGCAGCTCCCGCAAATAGTGGATTTGAACTGATTTAACGCTTCTGAGTTAATTCTGAATGACTTAATGCCATAAAAAAGCTCCTTTCGAGGAGCTTTTTTTGTATTTTTTTGATTTTGGGGTCGCCGCTATGCCTTCGGCATACGCGGCTCTGCCGCAGTCTATGTGCTCGTTGCCTCTTCGAGGCACCTGTGCGCATACGCC
>JAZRWV010000496.1:0-7791 GCA_045599925.1 Myxococcota bacterium | reverse complement strand
CATGTTTTCAAAGATTGCAGAACTTTCTGATGCGCGTTCAAATTCAATTGCTCAGTTGAACATGCTCGACGATGCGCAGCGCAATGGCCTTGATGCTGGAGCTATTCGAGAATATGGCGTCAAGTATGCGAATCGAATAGGCGTGTCTAGTGACGAATTTATGAATCAGTCGATGCAGCTTTTGAATTCGACAGGCGGCGCGTTCGGTTCGATTGGCGAAGCCATGAATTACAATGAACTCATGCAAAAGCAGATGAAAATGGCCGGTGTGAGTTCGCAAGCGGCTGATTCTGTTTCTCTTCAGTGGCGGCAGGGATTGACAAAAGGATTTGCGGCTGAGGAAATGAACTCAGTTCTCGAAAACGCGCCGGTTCTGGCACAGAGGCTTGCAGATACAATGGGCATTGAAATGGGACAGCTCAAAGACGCTGCATCTGAAGGCAAGATAACGGCTGAAATTGCAAAAAAAGCACTCTTCGATAATGCGGATGACATCAACTCAAAATTTGAATCGATGCCGAAAACATGGGAACAGATTGGAGCTTCCATCAAAAACAATGCAATGCAGGCACTCGATCCTGTTTTGCAGAAGATTTCAGATTTGGCGCAAAATCCAGCGCTCGAAATGATTTCGCAAAGACTCACTGATGGGTTTGCATGGTTTTCGGATGTCGCAGGCAGTGCAATTGATTTTGTACTAAATGCAGTTTCTGTGATTGCGCCATATATTCAAGATATTGTCACTCCAATAAAAGACATTCTGTTTTCAGTGTGGGAAATCATTAAAGGTCAGATTGATGATTTTCAAAGGCTTTTTGCAGAAAATGAATCGTTTACAAATGTCGCAAAAGAAGGATGGGGTGAGTTTAAGATATTGCTTGAACACATCAAGCCTATCATTGAAGGTTTTGTTGAGGCTGTTGCCGGTGCTGTAAAGGTATTGTCAGAGATTATTGGAAATGTTCTCGTCACAATAAAAAATGCTCAGACGATGATTCATAATCTCGTGTCTGATGATGAAAAAGAATATGAAGCGTATTCGTTTAATGCACAAGGGGAAGGTCTCAAACAGATTTATGATGGAGCATCCAAATCACTTGGTAATGCGCTTGGAACGACTTTTGATTTATGGACTGGCAATCTGAAATCAATGACTGGCGGAGCAGTGTCAGAAATTGAAAAGAAAAATGAAGGTCCGGATAGAATACAGGCCGATATTACATACGGTGCAACGCCGACAAAGCCGATGCATGTCAAGCAGGTCGGGAAAACAAAGATCGACAAGGAATCACTGCAGCTTTTGAAAGATTTGGCACAGGCTGAAATCATCAATCGAGTGAACAATATCCAGCCGACAATTTCAGCGAGCTTTGGCGATGTGCATGAGACTGCGGATGTGGATGCCATGCTAGAAAGGCTTGAAAAAGATGTCATTTCGGCTCGCGGACAGAATTTGATGCTTCAGACTGGTCTTCAATACGCCATTTGAGGTGAATCATGAGTGGATGTGATATTTATCTCGAATTTAAAACGCCAGAACATGACGTGTCTCTTCGGCTGCCTGTCTTGCCGGAACAGATTTCGTTTAACAGGCCTGGTGACAATGTGTCTTCATCGACAGTGAAGCACGGAGAAGTGAACGTTTTGAGAAAACCGAAGCTCATTACATTTCAAATCGACAGCTTTTTTCCTAGACGCGGTGACAGATATTATATTCGTGGGCTCGATAAATTTTACTCTCCGGATTATTACATCACGCTTTTGACATGGCTTCAGGATACGAAAACGCCTGCGAAGGCTGTGTTTACACGTTCAGACCCGGACAAATTTGTTGTCGGATTTGACATGGACGCGATGTATGTTTCTGTTGAGAGTTTCATATGCTTATATGCATTTGCTGATGAGGATGTGAACTACTCACTTTCACTCAAAGAATATCGTCCTTATGGGGCAAGTTCTCGCCGACTTCCTGTGATTAATCCGTTGTTCAGCGGTGATAAGGCGACGGCATATAATGCGATTCGTGAAGGCCGGCTGAAAACGTCGTTTAGTATTGGTGACAGGGTGATTGTGAATGGTTCGTATTACCGAGACGCTATGGGTGGAATTGCCTTTATTCCGACGCCGATTGATTTCATGTGTCAGAATTACACATCTGCGATTTCAAAAACGATTGAGTCGTTTAAAAACGCGCCATCAGAGCTTGTTGAGCAGGAAGCAACAATCATTGGTATTAAGCGTAATGGTCCACAACTTATTAAGAGTTCGATGCCAGGCGGACTTCAAAACAAGACTGAAATCGATGTGTTTTTCCCGTATCAAATTGCAGTAAACAAAAAAGCGCTCGGATGGGTTGCAGAAAGCTCAATGAGGCACGCAATATGAGCGATGAAATCACAATCATCTATCAAGAACCGAACAGCGGTAACGAATTCGACTTTTCAGATGATGGTGAACGCACGAATGGTGATGTGTATGATTTCACCGGGCTTATGTCATCGTTTACGCTGTCTGCATCGCTCAAAGCTGAGGCGACAAAAGCATCTTTTGTTTTTGTCAAAGACGATGATTTGAAGATTGACATGGGCGGCGTCATTCATGTGACAAGCGGAAATAATACTATTTTTTATGGTTTTGTGTTTTCTGTCAAAGTGTCAAATGATGTGTCTGTTCAGGTAGATGCTTATGATGTTCTTCGATATCTTAAAACAGAGGTGTTTTATCCATGGCCAAAGCAAACATTGAGCGACAGGTTTAGACAAATCTGTGATAATGCTGCAATTGAAACAGGAACTGTCGATGCATCTGATTTTCAGCTCATTCCTGTGATCAGCGAAGGAAAAACGCTATTTTCAGTGCTTCAGGAAGCCATAGACGATACATTGCAGAATGAAGCAAAACTATTCTATGTTCGTGCAAATGAACGAAAACTTGAGTTGATAAACGTTGAGAATGACGTCGTTGATATCTGCATTGATTCATCGTCATATATCAGCGGATTTCAGTATGAAAGGACGATTGATAAATCGACATATAATCAGGTTCATTTCTGGCGTGATGGAAATAATGGTCTTCGTTTGGCAGCCGAAGCTCATGACGATGAAAAGACGAATATGTGGGGCCGTCTTCGTCTGACAAGAAAAGTTGAAGGAAACGAAACTGACGAACAACTCAAAGACAGGGCTGAAAAGACGCTTATTGTTCATGGACAGCCGACAGAAGCGCTTTCAATCACATGTATTGGGGACTGGGGGGTTCATGCAGGATGTGTTGTGACAGTTTCATTGCCTGAGCTTGGAGAATCGTTTGAAAATCGTAATTTCATCGTATCGAACTGTACTCATAATTATGAATTCGACAATCACACGATGAGTTTGCAATTACTGTTTACTGGAGGCGGACTATGAGTGCAGGACGTGAGATCATGAATACAGCGATACAGGTCGCCAGGCAGGAAGCACGAAGCTTTGCATCAAGTGCTTGTGTCGGTGAAGTCATAAGTGTCGAACCGCTGAAAGTTAAACTGCAGGATGGATTGGAATTATCGGAAGAATTTCTTGTTGTTTCGTGCTTTTGCAAAGAGACAGTGATCAAAATCCCGCAGAATGACAATCCAAAGCACTCTCATACAATGGATGATGCTCTTGTGGATTATCAGGCGACTGGAAATCTTGGGGCGCCGATTGTGTTTGTTCCTCTCGGAGTTGAAGCATATATCGATAATCCTGACTTTGATCCGGAGCGACCTGCAACAGATGATGATGTGCCTGGGACGCCAGATAATCCAAGGAAAATTTTAAATCCGGCAATACCGAATCCTACGACATTGCCTTTGAAGCATACACACACAATCAATCCTGCCCTTGAAAGCATCATGCTTTGGCGAGGCCTTCAGAAAGGCGACATGGTTTTGATGATAAAATTTCCGCCTTATAAATTTCTCATTCTTCAGCGTTTGGAGGGCATTACTAATGATCCCGATGAGCAGTAATTCAACAGAGAATGCAACGAAACGCGGCAGATTTCCATCAAAGACATGGTTTGTGGATAGAGAACGCGGTCGCATTGTGAAGCAGTGCGACGGATTTGATTCAATATATCAGTCTGTTCAAAAGATATTACTGACTGAACGATATTCAGAACAGATCTATTCGACGTTTTACGGCGTTGAACTTCGCAGCATGATTGGAAAGCCGACATCGTACATAAAAGCCGCATTGCCGCAGGCTGTCAAAGAGGCGCTAAAACAGGATGACAGGATTCAGTCTGTGAGTGTCGAAAACATCGAAGTTAACGGCGATTCTGTCGCGTTCACAGTCGATGTTCAAACAAACATGGGTAATTACACCATTCAAACAGGATTGACGATTTAGGGGCGAAATATGACGATTTATGACGATTTAACAAAATACACGTTTGAGTCATTGCACACAGAGGCACTGAACAGTGTCTCGGATGATGTCGATAAGCGTGAAGGTTCTGTCGTTTTCGACATGACGGCGCCTGCGGCCATGATCATAGCGAAGTGCTTTGATGTTCTTTATCAGGTTGCAATGCAGAGCCGTATTCAGACGGCAAATGGTGATTACCTGGATTTGTGTGCAAGCCAGAACAAAATTTATCGCAATCAGGCAACGCCGGCAAAGTGGAGAATTCATGTTGAACCAATAGATGCAGAATTGCCAATTGGAACTCAGTTTATTTCAACGAATGGCATGAACTTCGTTTATGAAATCATCGCAATCGAAGAAGATGGCGATTACATCGTTGAATGTCAAACTGACGGAGTTGAAGGCGGGCGTGATTTCGGTGAACTTGAAGAAATACCGATTGAACACGACTTGAAGCGCGTCGAATTTGTGAACTGCATTGATGGCGGCAAGGATAAAGAGACAGATTCTGATTTCAGAATGCGGTGGTGGTCTATTGTTCGGTCGAAAGGATATGGCGGGAATTTCTATGATTATCAGACATGGGTTCTGACTGATTATGCGCAGGATGTCGGATACAATTTTGATGGATTATTCATATTCCCGGCATGGAATGGTGGTGGAACGGTTAAGATTGTTCCGACGATAATGAGTGATGGACTTGGTTATTTGCCTCCGGATTCTGCGGCCATAACTGCGCTCAAAAATTGGATTGATCCTGAACCGGAAACGGGGCATGGCGCAGGAAAAGCGCCTGTCGGACATAAAGTCACAGTCGAAGCGCCAATAACAAAATCTTTTAATGTCAGTATGACAATAAAGATGGACACTGGAACTGTATTAACGGATTTACTTAAATCGAAAATTCAGTCTGCGATCATCAAATATTTTGAGCAGCAACGCGGTGAATGTGTCACAACACTTGGTGATTCGTATCCGTTTTCATACGATTTAACGATATCGTTTTCTGCGCTCGATTACGTCATTCACGCGCAATCTGTTGACATCGATAGTGTTACAAGTCTTATGCTTGAAACGGCATCTGAGATTTATTCAGGCGATATAACGATGCATTTTGACAGCGAGCATGATATTGAACTTCCAATAACAGGAACGTTTGATATATCGGAGGATGATAATGAATGACGATGTTTCAAAACTTTCAGAGCAAACATGCTGCGCATTGACGCCTGAATATTACGATGGCGTTTTAGAAGCGCTTCGCATTCAGCAAATTAATGATGCAGAAATCGATCCGTTTGTGGCGTCAATCATGCGTTTTTTTAGAAATGCGTACATTCAAACGGCTGATGATGATGTTATTTCTGAATACGAGAATGAATTGGATATTTCGCCAGCCGGAACAATTCAAGACCGAAGACAGGCTGTGATAGACAAGATAAACAGTGATTTCATCTTAAATGACGAAGAACTGATAAATACAATTCACTCGATACCTGGTTGTGAAGATGTCGATTATAAAGTCGATTCAGAGTTTTTGACGCTCAGGATTAAAAAAGAAACAAACATCGAAGATGAAGATGAAGCCGAAGATTTGAAAAAGGCATTAACAACGGTTTTGCCGATTGTCCCGTTAAATCTTGATGTCAATGTCGCTGTCATTTCAAATAATTCGATTTCTATAACTGCCTCTTATGGGTGGATAAATCACATGCATTCGAATTTGGGGCAAGTTTCGTGGCATAAACCGATTTACGACCTTCAGGGCTTTGATATGTCAAACAACTCTGACGTCACAGTCCAGTATGATTCCACTGACAGCCTTATAAAATGCGATTCAGTCCTTTCAGGCGAGTGGGTCGATGTCGATGACTTCTATACGAATCAAAACGCAGTCGCTGTCAAAAAGCTGTCATATACTATGTATTATGGTGACACGCCTGTGACTATCTATGCCGATGACTGCGAAGAGCCATCGTTATTTACAGCGAGCGAAATTCCTTCATCCTTTGAGACATGGAGATTTGAATAATGAGTTTCACATATATACCTAATCAAACTGTTCTTTGTGATTTCTGCAATTCAAATGATACTGCTGGGATTAATAATCTATACGATACTATTCTATCTGCGTTTAATCAAGCAGGTGTGAATGTCGTCGCTGAAAACCGCACATGTCATTCTATCGCTATTCAAATCATCGAATACTGGGTTGTTGTTATTACAATGCGTTTAAAAGTCGGGTTTGGAGTCTGTGTTATAGGTGACGGAGACTTTAATAAGTCTGACTTTGAATCCAAGTCTTCAGATTCAGATATGGATGATCTTTGCGAAGGTGTGTGTGTAGCCACATACGAAAAAGAATGCTGTCCAATAGGAATAATTCGACACGGCGACGGCGATCAAAATAATTCGTATGGATATAAAAGCGACGGTAACAAAAGAGCAAATTATGCAGCCGATGGTCTTGGAAGAAAAGGCTTGTCGAGAAACATACCGCTATGTGAAGAAACGAATACCCAAGTCGGCTATATGCGTTGTTATTCATCCAGATTCAATGGCATTTCTTTGCCATGCTATGGTTATGGTCGTGTAACGGTTTCCGTTATGTGTAAAGATACTGGATGGGCGTTATATCTTCATCAAACGAGGCCCTATCACGCAATATTTGACCCATGTCCGGATTCAGAGCGATACGGTTTTTCTTCAGTAATATTCTGTGACAAGAGTAATACAGGTCATAATGTTGTTGGATGGATGATGCCACAACCACCTGCGCCGAAATCATTAACAAGAAATATGAGGCCCGTCAGTGATATGTCGTTTGCTGTTTTTTATATGTATGATTACATAAGTCCGACAGATACGAGTTATTGCATTCAGCGATATGGAACTAACAAGGATATGTGGATTGATGTTCATGGTTCTGAATGTTCCCGCGTTGGTCAATACGTGGACTTCTTGACTTCAAACAGTGTTCAATCTGCACCTATAATTCTCCATGAATTCGACTCTGGATTGGAGATTGAAGGCAGCACTGTGACAGAGAATGAAGTCATAATTGACCCCGAAATAATCAGCCGTGCTAATGTGACGTACAACGGAAAGATTTATAAGAGCTGGTCTGTTCTGAATTCCGAAAACCAACCTAGACGAACAAGAAGTGATGGTTCTGTCTGGGAATGGGGAGGAAATGGCTTTTTGCATAGAGTTCAGTAACCCAAACGGGCGAGGGTTCCACTAGTGGTTCCCCTCGATTGAAACATCTACTCTCTTTTATATATAAATGCAAGTGGTAAGGTCAGGGCTACAGCATTTAAATTTTTCTTGACTCTGCTAAACTATCAGTTGGTGGAAAGTTTAGTCTCTGTTCCACATGTTGTTCCGGAATTGCCAGGAT
>JAZRWV010000495.1:0-6237 GCA_045599925.1 Myxococcota bacterium | reverse complement strand
TGGATTTTGGATTTCACAATCCAATTCTCTCTATCGCTTTCTTCTTTTCAATTTTCAAAACCCTGACCAGCGAATTTGCATTCAGCCCGTCGGACGAGGCGGCCTTATACGCGTGTCGGATAATGTGTGCAAGTTTTTTTTTCAAAAAATCGACACGCGATGATCACAATGCGAAAAACAGCAGCAATCCCCATACAAACACCTATCCCACAAAATTTTTGTGGCTATTTTTTTATCTCAATGATCCTGAGTTAATACGCCTGTATCTCACTCATGGCGCAAACCCGAACATTCAGGACAACGAGGGAAAAACGGCACTGTTCCATACATCAACGAAAACCAAGCTTCTCTTTGACAACGGCAAACAACCACTTTACACATCCGTTGCCAGCGGCATCGTTTCCAGGCTTTTAAAGTTTGGTGCAGATCCCAATATTCAGGACAAGGAGGGAAAAACACCGATTTTTTATTTCAATAATCCTGAGTTAATACGCCTGTGTCTCACTCATGGCGCAAACCCGAACATTCAGGACAACGAGGGAAAACACCTCTTTGTTATATAAACTCTAAAGCCACGGCATCACTTCTCATAGATTTCGATGCGGTTGCAACCCACGCCAGTCTGCCTCCCAAGGTCCAGGACATCTGCAACCAAATACTGACCGAACAGCTTTACGACAGTCTGCAGAGGGAAAGCTTCTTTTCGATTGAAAATGCGTTGAAAAAGGGCGCAGATCCTTCGGCGATATGCAATGGATCGTGCATGCTTAAGCTGGCCAAAACCAAAGAAGTCTTAGAACTGTTATGCAATTATGGAGCAGATCCCAACAAATACTGCGGAACTTACACACCTCTGACCCAGTGGATATTCAAGAACGATCCAACTTGCTGTCGCATTCTGATTGAGCATGGGGCAAAAATTGAAGCCCATCACCTCAATGATGCAATTAAAACAAACCACGACCAATGCTGTGAAGTTCTGCTCAAAGCCGGATATCATGTTACGAATGATAACTGGCAGACAGCATTATGCCATGGTTTTTATAAAATCATTGAACTTTTGGAAGAATACAGTGAATTCAAACTCACACTTGATGAAGCCCCAACACTTGAACTCAAAATTCGTATTGCAGAAAAAAGCAATCAGCATATCGATATTCAATCCATTTTTGCCCAAAAATATCCTGCCTATCTCGAACTTGACACAAACCTTGTCACGGCTGTCAGTCAAAATGACACTGCAGCAGTGAAAATACTCTTAGAAAAAGGAGCCAATCCAGACTGCATGATCGACGACAAAACCATACTCAGATTTGCTATCGACAATAACCAGACAGAAATTGCAGAGCTTTTGTATATGCGCTCAAAAAACAAGCATCCTTTTTAACGCAAACATACAACTCGTTGATGATACTGACAAAAATTAAAAAGGCGAGTGTGTATCGGCCCAACAGGCCGAAAACACTCGCCCATGCGCGGCGTATGGCGAAGCCATAGACGCGCAACCCATTAACTCTTACCCATCCAATGGAATGTTCTGAACAGCAGAGGCATAAATGCTACAAGCAGCAGAACCACGCCTTTTACAGCAATTGGCAGCATAATGCGTTCATGACGTTTCCAGAATTTCTTCGGACGATCGGGAGAATCCTCATATTCATAGCCTTTTTCACCGACGACCTGACGCGTCAGAAGCTGATTAAGCGCCACAGGCGGCGTCAGATAGCCGAGTTCAAATGCGCTGAGCACGACGACCCAGAAATGAATCGGTGAAATCAAATTTGCCGTCGCAATCTGAGTCATTGTCGCTGAAACGAGAATCACGGCCCCGTATGGATCCATGATCATACCCAAAATGACGAGAATGATGACGAGTGCGAGCATTGCGGTCCAATAGGACGAGAATTTCTGAGGCAGAAGTTTGTTCAGTTCAGCACGATCGAGAATACCGCCCAAACACACCGAAAGCGACATCAGCGCGAGCAGACCGCCGGAAGCATTTGCGGTTGAATCCACACTTTCGAGCAGGCTTTTTCCAATACCGGCCGGCGCATCCTGTTCGGCTTTTTCTTCGTCCGTCAGTTTTTTATAACTGCGTTTTGCCATCATGCGGTCATAAATGAGCATCACGAGCAGCATGAACGGCAGGATGTAAGGCACGGAATACTCGTTGAAATCGGCGCCGAGCACGAATTTGAAGAAAAGAATGACAACCGCGCCGATAGCGACATACGGCAAAACGGGCACGCAATTCTTGAACATCTGCGGCATTGCCACAATCGGATTGGCGCAACGGAGTTTTTCCCGCGATGTCGCGAACAAAATGACTGCGAAAACGGCGATGTTGACGCCGAAAACACTCAATCCGGCATGATACAAATCCGTGGTTGTGACGTCCTTGTTCAATGCAGCAATGATGACGACGAGCAGACACGGACTCAGAACGATACCCATGGAACCGCTCATGGCCGTTCCGGCCAGTGCAAGAGAATCGCGCATGCCGGATTTCTTGAATTCCTGATAAATGATTGCCCCAGCCGCGATGACGAAGATACCCGATGCACCGGAATAAGCCGTCGGAATGGCCGAGGCGAGCACGATGACAAAGACGAGCAGTTCAGGACTGAGTTTCCAGGGTCTGATAATGGCAAGGAATTTGTCGGCAATCGTCGTATTTTTGAGCATCATGCCGCAGAAAACATAGAGCGCGACATTGGTATAGAGATCAGCATTTTCCGTCATTTTGTTCAGATAAATGGCGACACCGGCCGGATGCTGTTCGACGAGCATGAAATAAATCAGGCAAATCCACGCCATATAAGCGTAAAGCGGAATGCCGAGGAATGTCATGCCCCAAGAATTTTGGGGTAATTTGCCATCTGCATCAGGTTCGGGCTCCTTAATCGGCTTGCATATGAGGAAGATGTTGCCGAGAGCCATGATTCCAAATGCGATCATCCAGAAAATGGGAAGGTTGGAAACGACCTCTACGCCACTCGTCACATCCTGATAGTAATAAGCCGCGAAAGACCCGAGTACGCCGAGATTTCCGACGAGCTGAGCGATCTGGCTGGCGCGATCACCTCGTTTTGTGGATGGCGTTCTGAGCCCCAGATGCTGGCGATTCAATGTGGCAGCAAGTGCACAAAACAAAAAGACGAGAATGAGAAAGTGTGCCTTGATTTTGACGGCATCCGTCGCGATTTTTCCAACAGCCTGTTCAATGGTCGTATAAAATTTGAGACTGCTGTCGTTTCGACGTTCCACGATGGATTCATAAGCCGCAATTTTTTCCTGACATTCAGCTTTTGCTGCGGCCTGAGCTTCTTCCGAAACGTCTTCTTCGCCCAAGAGATCGTCGAGGAAGTCATCGCCTTCATCATCTTCAGTGTTCGCATTTTCTGTGGGTGCAACGACTTGTTCTGCATCGCATGTCGGTCTGACGGGTTCAGCACGAAGTTCCGAGTAGCCAGACCATGTTTCTTCCGCATGCGTAAGCATTTTGCTGTGAATATTGCCCACGATGGAACAGAAAATGATGACAATCAGCAGAAATGTCAGCGGCACCGTTGTCACAAGGGTGGTGAGTTTTTTCTGTGTCATAATCGAAATAATCTAAGAAAATTGGTTCACACGAGAATTATGGTGAACATAAAAACAGGAAAAGCCGCTGACCTTACAGGAACAGCGGCGAAAGTAAACTATATTAGTATATTATTCGCGTTTCTGAGCGCACTCTGGACGATTCTTGTCCTCTTTACAACGCAGACGGCGCATCAGAGAAAGCGTATCTTTGTCATAAATTTTGTCCTCATCGCGGAGTTTTACGCGAACATCCTGGAAGAGAGCGTCATAGCGTGCACGAGCATCTTTATCGATATCGATCCAGTATTTATCGGCGATAGAAGCATCGGCCTTGGTCGAAAGCTGGAGAATTTTCTTAAAGTTGTCTGCGCCGTATTTACGAGAAGCCTGAGCGAATTCAGGTGTAAACTTGGAGGAGTGGATAAGGACCTGGCCAGTCAGCTGAGCAATTGGATAACGAATGATACCGCCCTTATCCTTGACACCTTTTTCGAGTTCAAGGGGTTTGAAAGCCGTTGCAGGGGAATAGCAGATATCAGCCGCGCCGTTGTTAAAGATGCCGCCGAAAGTCGAGATATCGGCTGCGACCATCGAAGCTCCGGCAAGTTTGACCATATGCGTGGCAGCCGCATCGAATCCGATGGTAGAAATCTTTTTGCCGGCGATGGATTCGAGAGAATTCCACGATCTGTCGCGAACCATAATGTAAACAGCCCCCATTGCCATAACCATTGCGGTTTCATAATCGCCGGTTTTCATCTTGGAAGCGAGTTTTGGATCGGCCATAAGCTGAATCGCCTGACCGAGAAGTTCATAACTCGGAGTTGCACCCAAAGCTTCGACAGTTGCTGCAAATTTTGTAAAACCGCGTGCACGCACACCAGTCAGAAACGCAGCATCACATTTGTCGGCTTTGAAATCATCCGCAGCTGTTTTCTCATTGGTATAGGGTTTAAGTGTAAAATCGATGCCCCACTCAGATGCGGCAACCTGATAATCCTTCATCGTGGCAAAAGCATCACCATTGGCACCTGACGGGTCATAAACGCAAAGCGTTCTGGGTTCACCGGCAAAAGCATTTCCAGCCAGGCAAAGTGCGCCAAGGGTAAAAAGGCAAAAAGAGATGATACGTTTCTTCATGTGAAATCTCCTATCCTCATACGAAAGACCAAAATGAAATTCTTCAGTTCTGAAGCCCATTTTTGTCTTTTTTATCCAAATTAATCGAACAGATTACTTCGAATTTGCGGTGATTCAGTCGCCGCAAACAAGAACAATTTCCGGCACTGAATTATTCAGCAGCTGGAGCGTTTTCATTGGCAGTTGTTTGAGTCTGAGTTTCTGCTTCATTTTCCTCATCAAGCAGTCCGTCAAGCAGGTCATCGACATCGTCAGAACTCAAAGTCGAAGGAGCCTCATCAGCACCGGGACAAACGGATTGCATGAATGGTGCCCGATGGCCTTTATTTTTTGTCCACAGGACATCGGCCTGATGTCGAATCATGCCGACGGCATAAGCATTCAGCATATCGTAGTCGTGATTGAATGTTTCTTCAGACGGCAAACCGGCAATTGCCTCGCACATGACATCCGGCATTCCGACGGTATTGGCCATCATGACGAGCATCGCGCGGGCGAGCTGAACGCCTTGTGCGTCACCTTTTTTGACGGCATCTTTCATAGCCTGAATGGGATCGACGCCTTCCGGACCTGCGCCGGGAATACTGAGCCAAAGCGAAGCGCGAAGTGCCGTTGGCATGCCCCACCATTCATCATCACTGAAACATTTGGCCGATTTTTCAATAATTCCGGGAACATCCAGCGAAATACCGACAGATTTTTCGCTGTTAAAGTCGTGCAGAAGAGCAAGTGCACCACTGGCCAGGCCGAGCAACGACAGCAATTCATCGGTTTTGTTGTCAAACTGACGACACTGAGTGCTGAAATCGCCAAAAGTCTTCATAGCATCTTCATAACCACGAATCATGCGCTGTGCGGCAAGACGATGCCCCATTTTTTCGCGAATCATCGCATCCTGAGCAGCATTCGTTCGATTCTCATATAGAGAACGCACGCGGTCGAGTTCAGCTGCGCGCTGGTCAAATTCAGCGCACATTCCAGCTGCCATATTTGTTGCGATACCGATATTTGACGGATCGAGCCCAACCTGACTGAAAGACGCCACAACCGGCCCCATACTCTGACCCATATTGCAGGCGGCTTCGAGGTCCCCCTGCGACATCAGATACGGAATCGCCTTGTCATGCGTATACTCAATCAGAGTTTCGCCGGCCATTTTCTGCACCGAGCATCCCGTCATTATGCCGATAATTCCAAGTAATAATGCGAACTTTTTCAAGAAAAGACTCCTCATTTACATTCATTTGGCACGTTTTTTCATGCCCCAAAACGGATGTCCTTATAGCGTCAAAACAAGGACATGACAACGCGAAAATCCGCACCAATACTACGTTTTAACGCAACGCGTCATAGCATTAAGCGATCAGTAGTGAGGGATGTATGGATTATTAGTGCCATACATCAGCACGTCATGTCCTTCCTCCTGACTGTGATTATAGTGGCGCGCTATTGCCTCCGGCAATACGCTGCGCCGCGCCCGGTCTATCGGCAGAGCCGATACGCCCGGGGATT
>JAZRWV010000494.1:0-2463 GCA_045599925.1 Myxococcota bacterium | reverse complement strand
AAGTCGACATCGATAATGGTGAAGAATGCGATGCCGGTTCTGATACATCAAGTGAATACAACGGCTGTACTGATGAGTGCCAAAAAGTCAATTACTGCGGCGATGGAAGGATTCAGCCTGAAAACGAACAGTGCGACGACGGCAATTCAAATGATGGAGACGGATGCTCATCGACATGTCAGATGGAAGCGAATTTTGCCTGCCAGACCGTTGATGGAAAAAGCATTTGTGCCCTGATTTCATGCGGCAATGGAAAACTCGACACAAACGAGCAGTGCGATGATGGCAACAGACTGTCTGGCGATGGCTGCTCGAAATCATGTTCATTGGAAAAGGGCTGGATTTGCGAACAGAATGCCCAGAATTTGAGCGAATGTCGTTCCGTGATTGGAGACGGCATTATCAGTGCTGAAGCCGGAGAGGAATGCGATGACGGCAACACGGCTTCCAATGATGGCTGCTCGGAATTTGGTCGAGTCGAACCCGGATGGATTTGTCCGGATGCCGGAAAAGCCTGTATTGCGAAGGCTTGTGGTGACAACATTTTAGCCGGAACGGAAGAATGCGACGACGGCAACGTCAAAGATGGCGACGGCTGTTCATCCCGATGCAGAGTCGAAACCGGCTGGAAATGTGATGAAAATGGGAAAAACTGTGCCAAAGGCCGATGCGGCGACGGTATTGTTCAGGTTGGTGAGGAATGTGATAACGACGTGGTTGCTTCAGGAAAACCAGCCACAGGCGATGGTTGTTCTGATTCGTGTATGATTGAAGCCGGTTATGAATGCAAAGAATCCGGTGGTGAATGTCATGCCGTAACCTGCGGTGACGGAAAAATTACAGCGACCACAGGCTATACGACCTATGAGCAATGCGATCTTGGAACCGATGCAAACGGAAATTCTCTTAACAACGGTTCTCATGGGTGTTCCGCCCAATGTACGATTATACAAGGCTATCATTGCGATAAAAACGGCAAGAACTGTGAAGCTGGGACGTGTGGTGACTCCCATCTCGATGCTGGTGAGGAATGTGATGACGGCAACTTTATTCCCGCAGATGGCTGTTCACCGGATTGCAAACTCGAATCAGGCATTGAGTGCCATAATGGCATATGCAAGCCAATATGCGGTGACGGCGTGACGATGTGGATGCTCGACAGCTCCATTGCAGAAGAATGTGATGATGGCAATCTGATCAATGGCGATGGTTGTTCATCGGATTGTAAAGTTGAACCCGGTTTTACCTGTACCGAATTCAGTGCGGCATCACTTCCGGATTTCGTGACGCTCCCGATTACCTATCGCGATTTTAGAAGTGATGGTCTGGAAAGCCTCGCAAATGCCGATTCTGCGACCGAAGAAGATGCCGATGGATACATTACTTCGGCAAAAATCCTCAGATATCCGGAAGCAGGCTGGACATCAGCCATGGTTGGAAAGCCGCTTCCCGATTTCAATCACCAGGCTGACTGTTCTAGAACAGGTTACACTCTGAAAGATTTGGATTCAGATGGCAAACCGGTACTCGATCCCAATGGTTCGGGAACATCGGTCACAACTTACAATGGAAAAACCTGTTTTTACAGCGCCGGTCAATATGCCATGTGGTATCGAAATACACCGGGAATCAATCGCGAAGTGACATCCAAACTCCATTTGTGGCTGAATGATCGGGATAAAAAAGAGTATTATTTCACAAGCATAAACCCGACGACAAATGGAGCTCCAAATGTCTGTGCCGATGGCCGAGATATGCTGATCAATTGTTTTCTTCCCATTGCGACCGCAGGTTATGGCGTAACACCGACTTTTGAAGATATTTCCGGCAATTACAGTTTTACATCCGAAATCAGCACATATTTCCAGTATAAAGGCGGAGAATCTCTAACCTTTAGCGGCGATGACGACCTCTGGGTATTCGTGAACGGCCATTTGTTCGTCGATTTGGGTGGACTTCATGGTGTAAAAACAAGCGTGGGCACACTTGCAAAGGACACTTGCGATTTTACTGATTCAACCGGTCAGCACAAAACACTTGCCTGCGACAAGACATTCAATGTTTATGAAGGCGGCATTTATGAAATCAAGCTGTTCCATGCGGAACGCAATGCGACGGGGTCGAATTTCAGTCTGACGCTTACGAACTTCCTCAACAGCGGAACGGCGGATTGTTCGGCGATTTGTGGCGATGGCGTCATTCGCGGCGTCGAGGAATGCGATTATGTCGGTATCGACCAAAATATCGATTTGCAGCAGGAAAAAGGCTGTTCTGCGACGTGCAAGCTCCAGCCCCATTGCGGCAATGGCAAAATTGAAAGCGGCGAGCAATGCGACACGACGGAAAGCTGGTGCGTCGACTGCAAGCTTTCACCCAATACATGTGGCAATGGCGTTCTCGATGAGCACGAGGAATGCGATGGCGATACCGGTGTGACTGCCGGCCAGGTCTGCCTGCCGACAT
>JAZRWV010000493.1:0-10265 GCA_045599925.1 Myxococcota bacterium | reverse complement strand
CTCTGCCCCGGGGACTCAGTTCGCAATATGAAATTCGCTTCGTTTCCCGAGCCGCCTCACCTCCTTGTCACTTCGTGATGTTCCTCTTCTCCATTATGGCGAGGAGGAATTTAAGGTAACATTTCATTTGCTCACTGGGCTCAGCGAGGTTAACCGTCCACCGGACGGTCAGCTTTTCGGCTCCTCATTCAGGTAAAACTCCAGGTTATGTCTGCATTTATGCTGAGTATAGGTTTACCCAGGCAGAGATGCTGTAACCGATTATTGAATGGAAAATGCAATAAAATTTCTAAATGCATGCATTTGGAGTATAGTTAGTAGTGCATTATTGTTCCTTAGTTTAGGAGACTGAATGAAAATCGGCATTTTTTCTGATATCCACAGCAATTTGAATGCCTGGATGGTTGTTAAGAAGTTTTACGAAGAAAACCCATGCGATGAATACCTGTGTTTGGGGGATGTCGTTGGATATGGCCCCCAACCGGAAGAGTGCTGTAATGAAGTGCGCAATTTTGCCGATATAACCATTCTTGGGAATCATGATGCGGCAGTATGCGGCCGTATGAATTATGCGTATTACTACGAAGCTGCGCGTACAGTTCTTGATTATCATGCCAGTCTGTTGTCGCCAGGAAACATGGAGTGGCTGAGGAACATGCCATATCTGCACAAGCATCCGGAAGGTTTTACGATTTGTCATGGGTCGCCGATAGAACCGTCGGAATTCAATTATGTTTTCTTTATAGATCAGGCCTTACAGCTCATTCCGCACTATGACGAACTCGATCACATCACCTTTATTGGTCATTCGCATCTAACCAAATCCTTTGCATTGACGAGGGAAACAGCGATCGACATTACGGCGACAAACATAACATTTGAAGAAGACAAGAAGTATTTTGTGACGGTCGGTTCAGTTGGTCAGCCGAGAGATTACGACAACCATGCCTGTTGTACGATTTACGACACAGAAACGAAGACGATTCAGTATTATCGCATTCCGTATGACATTGCGGACACGGTAAGAAGAGTGTTTGAGACCGACAAAATTACGTATAATTTTGGCAAGCGTTTATTTTTGGGAATTTAATCTGATCAATGAAAAGGAAAATCGCGGCGTAGTGACCTGACATTTGATGCATATGAGAAGAGGTATGGGTCAGGTCAATAGCCGCGATATAAGCGGGCGTATGGGACATAGCCCGCGTGGCATTGCGTGTGTAACAGCAATGCCCGGAAAAGTTATTCATTACAGTCGACGGGGCCGAAATCGAGATCCTGATTGTTCAATTTTCCGAAAGTCAGAGTTGAGCCGTGTTTAGTGCCGAGATAATGCTGCACCTCGTAAACAGCGCCGCCCATTCGATCGCATGATCCGGGCCCGGTTTCGTATCCGCCGGCGCCGACGACAGTCTGACCTGTTTTGGGATTGACGATGAGGTATTTTGTACCGCGATCAGGGCGATAAGATTTTGCCCAGTACATGTTGAAGTACCATGCTTCGGCCATTTCAGGGACGCTGTTGCCCGTGCTGCCGCTTCCGATATGTCCGCCTTCGGAAGGACAATATTCGTTGCCGTAAGCGGTTCCGTCCCCGAAGAGTTCATCCGTTCGGGCTTTATGCTCAGTGAGGCTGCTGTCTTTTGTCGACGAGGGCCACCAGGAGTCACCGTATTTCTGGCGCTGATAATCGGTAACGAGATGAGCCTCCTGAGCCGTTGAAGCCGTTACCGGCATTGGGAATTCGTCATATGCGTCACAAGCTTCATGGCAGTTGCATGTTTTATGGCGTTTGAATGTTTCCTGAAGCATTCCGCATTTGCTGTTGTCAGCGATAAAGGTGACTTTCATCGTGTATTCACCGGCTTTTGCGTCGCCGCCGGCTGTATCGGCAGTGATGTAGTAAATGCCTTTGTCGACATGAGCGCCGACGCCGCCATCCATGTTGTATCCGTCCTGTTCGTAATTCATTCCATGAGCGATGCATTTATCGGCTTGAGGGGCTGTAAGGATTTGTGCATCGATGTTGACTTTTGAGCCGTGGGTAATACCGACAATCAGGTAACCCGGTTCAGTAATATTGACGACGTAATATTCTTCCGGGCCGGATTCATCCGAAGGTTCCGCGCGGTTAAACCCAATACACGAAGTGTATTTGGAAATGGTATTTTTACCGTTTGTTTTGGTATTGCCGGCGAGTGTCTGAGAAAAGTCTGTAATTGGAATCGGGCATGGGTCGGTTAAACATTTGGGAACCCATGCCAAAGGATCTTCAATGCATTTGCTGCCGTCACACTGATAGTCGCAGGTTTGTGAATTCCATTCGAGACAGCCGTCGCCATTGGAGTCCGAGCAAGTTTTTAGAGTATTTCCGTCACAGATTTTATCACCATTATCTGGACATTCATTTGAGCAGGCTGTTTGAGGGATGACACATGAACCGCCTTCACATTTTTTCCCATCTGGGCAGGATTCCGGAGGCATAATCTCCCTGCATCCATCGTTGTTTGTATCTGTGCATTTAATGAGTCTGCCTAATGCATCACACTGGTTCATATCACAGGCATCATTACAGGGAGCTGTCAGATTTATGCAGAAGCCGTTTTCGCATTCTTCGTTCGACTTACAGGGGGTGCGAATCCACTCTTTGCAGCCGTCACCATCGCCGTCACGGCACAGCATATAGGCGTTCGAACCTGAGCATTTACGGTCAATGCTGCATCGGTCGCAGCTGTCAGGTTCATGAGCATTTTCGCCGGTTTCCGGGGTTTTATCTGAATAATTACCCACGACCAGACTGTTATCAGAATCACATCCTGAAAAGGAAATCAGAGCCAGAAAGCTGAGCAGGCAGTGGATTTTTCTCATATTTGTTCCTGAAGGTGGTGGCAACGTGCAATGAATTTGTCGTTGTGCAGTTGAGCTGCAGTGGTAGTTTTGTTCGATTTATGAGGGCGCGCTATCCGGCTCTGCCGGATACGCCGCGCCCAAAGCCCTATGCTGACGCATACGGTCTTTTTTTTATCCTTCTGCGGTGCCGTTGCAAAGCAACGGCGGCTGAAGCATTATGAAGCAATCATTGCTCTCTGCTCATTTTAAAAAGAGCCGAAGACGGGTGACGTCAGAAGTGATGTTATTAGCATAATAGTTACAGCTCAGCCAGGGTATAGGTGTAAGTAACTGATATGTTGGTAAGGCTTAGGAATTTGGCGTGTAGGGGTGGGGCCCCCTACACGCGCTTGACTAAAATAAGGTTCATCCCATAAGCTTGGTATCGCGGCTTAAATATTATGGATTCTTAAGGGCTTAGCCCTTAAGTGGGGTCCGGGGCAAAGCCCCGGCTGAGTTGTACGCATAATAAGTTGTTTTGATAAGAGATATTTGCAAGAAGAGTGAATATGTGAGATGCTAATAAATGGATCTGTGTTTCATCACAAATCACCTGTGGAGGAAATATGCTTTCGAAGGCGCTGAAAATTCTATTAATATCTGTGGGTTTACTTGGTATTTTTGAGACGACGGCGGTAGCGCAGGATCTGGAAGTATTTAAGAAAAGAATGTCTGAAGCAGTAGATATGACGAAGAAGAACATGGATGAAGCGCTTCGTATGTATCTGGAAATCCGAGCTGAATATGGTGGACCGGAAGTGGATTATTCGCTGGGCCGGGCGTACCACAGGCTGAATCAGTGTTCACAAGCGAAGCAGTATTATTCAGCGGTTATGACGTATAAACTTGCGGACAATCATCCGATTTATCAGCGAGCAGTGAAGGCATTTGATGAGATTTCGGCGTGTGAGACGTGGCAGAAATACTATCTGAAATGTGAGATACCGGAAGACTCGTATGTGATGATCGATGACGAGCGTGTGAATGTGTGCTGGGATCGAGCGTATGTGATGAGTCCTGGCGAGCATGTATTCAAGCTGATAAGTTCAGATGGCCGTGTTGTTGAAGAGAAGCGGACGGCGCAAGTGGGAGGGGCGGATGAACATATCACGCTGAAATTCCCGGTTGAGCAGGTATCCGTAGAACGCGTTGTCGAAAAGACACACAGCTATGTATTAAAAGACAGGTTTCATCCTGCCTTGTATTGGGGGCTGATTGCGGGTGGTGCGGCATTAATAGCCGGGGGAGGATTTTTCCTTGGCATGGCGAACAATGCATATGCAGAAGAGCAAAAATATGCTGATATGTATGCAGTTCTTGGCAATGAGGATTATAAGCAGAAGGCATCGGATGCGCGAGACAAGGTGAAACTGGGCAACACGTTGATGTATACCTTTGTCGGAGTTGGAGCGGCAGCTGCAGTGAGCGGTATTGCGATAGCAATTGTGAATGCGGTGAGCGAAAAAGAGCGCGTAGAGGTTGAAAACGGGGTATCAGCCTTTGTGACACCGACGCCGGATGGCATGTCCATGGGCTTAGGAATGCGATTTTAATTGGGGACAAAAGTCCTCGTTTTGAGTATTTTTTTGGGCGACAGAGTGGTTAAAACAGGCGTAAATGCTGAAGATATCCAGAGAATGAGCCCGAAAGAATAAAACGTGAAATGTCGGGAACAGAAATTGCAGATCTGAGATTTTCGGCGTGTTTTTGTGTTTTTAACCTTTTACTGAATATAGGGGAAAGATTATGGCATCGATAGGAAAAGTCATCAGTGAGATGTTAAACGAAAGCCATCAGGGCCGATCGAGTTCGTCAAGAATGCAGGGCGGTATGATAGCGAAAGTCGTAGACAACGTAGATCCGGAAGATCGTTATCGCGTTCGCGTATCATTCCCATGGTTGTCAGATCAGTATTCGAAGGATACGACATCCGATGGCAGTGATTCCAAAGTACAGAGCCATTGGGCCCGCATCACGACGATGATGTCCGGTAGCGATACCGGGAGTGTCTGGCTTCCGGAAATCGACGATGAAGTCATGGTTGAATTTGAAGAAGGTGATTTCTCCCGTCCAATCATTGTGGGTTCTCTTTGGAATGGAGACAAAAGTTCCCCTCGTAAACTGACGTACAGCCCGGATCAGGTCGAAGTCGATATTCCCAATAAAGAACAGGGCGGTAAAAACGATTATCGTTTCATCCGTTCCCGTTGCGGCAGCACCCTTGCATTCATCGATAAAGAAGGAGAAAATGGTGTTTCCCTCCGTTCAAATAAATCAGCCGAACTCTATATCGATGATAAAGATGGAAGCGAAAGAATTCGCCTCTATGATAAAGATCAGAAACAGTGGCTGGAAATCGATACCGCTAATAAGAAGATTACCCTCGAAACCGATACAGGTGATATTCTGATTAAAGCTAAAGAAAAAATTACGCTTGAATGCAAAGACCTCAAGGTTGATGCCAGCAACAATATCGATATTAAAGCCGGTAACAACATCACGCAGAAATGCTCCAAGTTTGATGCCTCTTCGGATGGCGCAACCAATGTTACCGCATCTGGTAATATGAAACTCGTCGGCGCAAAGATCGACCTCAATCCGTAATAGTTATGAGTGACATATCGTCGCTCATTGAGTCATTGTTAAAAGGGACAAAGTTAGAATTTGTCCCTTTTTTTGTAATAATACAGGTGAATTTTATTAACCATAGAAATACAGAATTTTTCAAAAGCTCGATAAGGGAAATACCAAATGGCTTTAACAAGTCAGTTAAAGAGAACCATAAACAATGCAAAACGTTCCAAGACGCGCATCAATGAAAAAAATAAAGCCGTATGCGCAAAAGCCATGGAATACGTCAGAGATAAAGGCAGAGGTCCGAATCCGTACTGTAATCGCGGTTATGGACAAATGTTATGCAAGAAAAATAAGAGCCTGATTGAAGGCTGGGGTGATAATCCTCACATTACAGGCGATGTCAAAGATGCGAATGGCCGCAACTGGAAATGGACTTTAAGCGAGACATCAACGGATTATTATGCCGTAGACTGCTCCGGCCTTACTCGCGTTTGTTACCAGGAAATCGGACGTACTCTGTACCATCAGTCCGATCGACAAAGTACAGATAATGCGAAGTTTGAAGTTGATATAGCCGATGCACAGCCTGGTGATTTGATATATAAACCGGGACATGTTGCGATTGTTGGTGAAGATGGGATTCATGCTGCAGAAGCCCAGGATTCACAGCGTGGATGTACTTATACACGCAAGGTTCAGGGGCTGTTCCAAAAATGTTATCATTTTACGGGCGAAGATGATCCGGATTCAGGAACGTTGACAACATCTCAGGCTCGCTCTGCGATTATTTACAACAAGAAATATAACCAATCCATTTGCAGGCAAATACAGACGCTTGTTGGGGTTGAACCCGATGGTTCTTTTAGCATATCAACCGTGAACGCGATAGCAGCCTGGCAAAAGGAAAACGGTTTGACACCTCATGGTAAATTTGATGAGGCATCAAAAGCATTTTCAGGGATTGGTCAGTCTTCTGCGCCGACTGTTTCAGCTCAAACAGTTGAACTGACAACAGCACAGCAAAATTCTGCGATTTCGTACAATAAGCGCAATAATCAGTCGATATGCAGGAATGTGCAGGCTCTTGTCGGTGTGGCAGTCAGTGGTGTTTATAATGTCGCAACAGTAAATGCGATTGCCACCTGGCAGGCTTCGAAAGGGATCGAAGCCAATGGAAAATTCGGTCCACAATCGAAGGCTGCTGCTGGGTTTTAACAGGAGAGTTGAATCGAAAGACTACAGCTATTCAGCATCAAATAAGTAAGAGTCCTGAGATACAGCCCATGCATTCATGTTGATATCATCCAGCATAAAACTGCTGTTGTAATTGAATTCGCGAGGCCCCATATAGTAGGGGCTGATTTCGAGTTCAATCGTGTGTTCGCCATATTGATAGGCGTCACCAGGTTTTGTTGGTGCATAGTTGATAAGAACCGGATAATCGGGGGCAGATTCATCAAGTTTTGGCAGAACAATGGATGTTTTGGGTGCCGGAACGTATACTTCCCAGAGCAGATGAGCCTGAGAAGACCCTATATCACTGCTGAGTATTTTGTTGTGAATAGGCGGAGTCATATAGTTGAATCGAAGGACGGTCATATCGATATTGTCAGGTCCATTCCATTCGATTTTTCTGTCAGGATTGAGTTTATCCCCAACAGCATCAAGTGCTGTGCTTGCAGACGGTTTTGGCGTGACAAATGTTGGAAGTCTAGGCCATTTATTTTCATCATTCATGTAAATCGTTTCGAGGGATTCAGAATGATTTTGTCCAGGATGTGAAATGAGTGTGGAAATACCGGGCAGATCAAAGCCATTGACAGCTTTTCTTGCAGCTAAACCAACCGCCATGGGATGCATATCCAACCCCAAAGATGTCATCGTATTATGAGAGGCTTTAGGATAAATAATCGGCATGGGATTATGAAAACCACTAAAGTTATAAGCCGAATTGACGTCGAGAAAGACGTAGCCTTTGCCGGTATTCATGAGAGGAAGAAGAAGCCCCATCGGCAAAGGTTCAGATGTTTTGGGATCGTCAGGAAGCTGTCCGAAATAGAGTGAAGTATTATTGTTGTCGTTTGTTCTCAGATCAATTGTGAGTGGAATATCGATTTCTTTTGTTTGTCCAGGAGCCACTTCGACTTCAGTGATGCCAAGTGCCATTGGAGTAAAGTGCAGTTCATATGGATTTTGAGAGGCTTCAACGATATTGCTTCCAGCTCCGGCGAGCGCGAAGAGGATGTATTTTCCAGGCTTTAATTCAGAAAGCTTAAATTTTGAAAGGTCAGGTTTTGAGCGATTGGCGAGTACGAGATTAGGAGGAATTTCAAAGAGCTCGGCAGTTGGGGAAGAGCTGTCCGGAGGCAGAAGAATCGAACCTGTATTCATCGAGCTGAGCGGTGTGTTTCGAATGCCGACCTGAACGATAGCGATATTTATGGTGTCAAAGACATTGCTGTTTTCGGGAGGAAAAGAAGGTATTCCCGTTTCGCCCCAAAAGCCACGGACGACACCAGTTAGTGTACTGCCTCTGGTTTGTGCATCTGCCGGGGCAATATCACGTGCATGAATTGGTGCGGAAATAACGCGAGAATCTACGTCAATCCAGGAGACATATCTGGCGTCTTTAGCACCGACAGTCACTGAAACGGGGCCATCAAGCCGTTCATCAACGAAATGAATCCATCCCTTTGAGTTGGTCGTTCCATGCAGATAGGTTCCATCTGGTAAATCAACTTGAACATAGGCATTGGGAGCTGCAGTGAGTGTGGCTTCGGCCCAGTCGAGAGATGAACCGTCGATGGTCATCACCCACAGATCGCCGTGAATTCCGCCAGCTTTGGCATAACGCCCGGGATTTGTACCTGGTGGTTCAAGAACGACATTGTTTTCATCGATAATATCTTGCACTGGAGGCTGAGGTGGATTTGGTGGATCTTTAGGATTTTCCTTGTCTTTGAGAGCAAGTTTAATTTCGATGGATTCGCTGGCTTTGCCGTCCGGAGAACCGCTATTTGTGGTTTGAATGGTCACAATGGCAGTTCCGGAAGTATTGGTGGTGAGTCGAATGGTGTAGAGTCCGGAACCGATTTTTTCAATGCTGGAAAGCGAACCAAATGTCGATGTGACATCGATTTCGACATCCTGAAGCCATTGCTGACGATCATTTTTAATGCTGATCATGATGTCGGCAAAAGCCTGGGTTTCAGTAGCTTTACTCGATGAAACCTTAGCGGTGAGAATGATTTTAGGTTCATCGCACGGAGAAGGGTCTTCTCCATCTGGAATGGTGTCGCCATCCGTATCCTGGTTGAATGGATCGGTTCCAAAGATGCGTTCCTGGGCATCACTAAGTCCGTCACCATCAGAATCGATACCAACCGTTTCAGATGTACAGGCGGCTGCCAAAATAAAAACAATAGGAAACCAGTGGTGGAATTTCATCATTCAAACCTCAGCAGAATGGCACCATGCCATGAAAAATGAAATCCTTCAAACTGGATGGATGGAAACCCAGGGTTGTCGACGAGGTAAACGAATTTTTCCATATCTCTGGAAACGTGGAAATCGAATGTTGCTGCGGTTGAGAAACCAATTCCGAAAGAACCGAGGTATTTTTCTGGTAACCACAATGTGGTTCCGAAGGAAAAGGAATTGCTGTCGCTGTCGAGCACATTAAAGATGTTTTTTTGTGCAGGAACAGGACTTTTTTTAAAGGCGTATCCCAAAGAAACGGAGATTTCATCAAGTGGCATCCATGTCAGTGCAGTTCGAACAGCCCATGCAACATTGAATTCATCGTAAGGCGTTTTGGTAGTATCAAGCACACTGCCATCGTCGGCGTAAAGTGTGACATTTGCAGAAGTTGCAATGGGATCTGGGTAATATCGAATCTGACATTCGAGATCTGCGGCGAATCTGGCGAGAGAAATGTCAGTGAGATGAGAGAAGTTGTAATGGATTCCGATATTGAAATCATGAGGTTCGGTGTAAGCGTAGCCTTTAAGACGAACATGGATGTCGCCAATGGTATTGCTGACGCTGACCTTTGCAGGGACATCAAGTTCAAGTCTGGTTCCTGCATGGTACGAAAAGCCGAGGTGAAGTCCTTCGATTGGATTGGCATAAATGCCGACATTTGGTGTTGCTTTGTAATCGACGGAAACGAAGCTGTAGCTCAGACTATTTTCGTGAATGAAGTCGATATTGACGTCAGTTGTGACACTGGGCATGAGATGAAATCCGGCACCAATGGCGATGCGTTCCCAAATGCGTAAAGCGATGGCGGCATCAAGAGAGAATCGTCTGGCATCAGTTCCGAGTTCGAGAATGACCGGGGTTTGAGCTGCGGTATTGTGGACATCATAAAGTCCCTGATGAGGCAGGTGGACGTTGATGCCGGCGAAAAGTCTGTCTCTGTAATGCCCGAGAGGAAGTGTTGCAGCAAGCCCGAACTGATATCCGACGTAAGTATCGAGGTCTGAAGCAGCGTGATTGATTTTCATCTGATCATCAGCGACTGTGAGGCCAACAGATGCTTCGATGTTTTTGGTATCGATGAGACGAGCGGGATTGGATGCGGATGCAGAGACAGGTGATGCACTGGCAGTAACAGCCATTGCGCGAGCAGAAGATTCAGCATCCAGGCCGAAAGCATCGCGAGGAGCCGCCAGTGCGGTATGACTGATGCCGCATAGAGCAGAGAGAGTCACAGCAAAGATGAGGTGATGAAATCGCGGGAACAAAGCTAAATGATGTATCAGAGAGGGGTGCGGGGTATTGCGAAGCAAAAGCCG
>JAZRWV010000492.1:0-2262 GCA_045599925.1 Myxococcota bacterium | reverse complement strand
CTTAAGGGCTAAGCCCTTAAGAATCCGTAATATCTTAAAGTTCTATAAGCATTTTGCGGTGCCTAACCATCTTGCCTCGCCGGGGCCCCACCCGGCTCTCATCAGATTCTGCCTTAAACTTGAGTTTTATTCAGAGCTTCCCTAAGATTATTGTGTATGTTGTGTAATTGGTGAAAAATGTGATTGCCGGTATTTACAGATGGAGTTTGAACCTATAGATACATGTGTGGTTGATTGTATTTGGTGTATGCGAGTGGGTTGTTGTGGGCTCGGAGGTGGAGATGAAAAGGTTATTCGGCATAAAACAGGCTGCATTCATTTTCGCAGTGTTTATGCTCGTTTCGTGTTCTGATTCAGATATGCTGATGATTAATCAAGGCAATCATGGCAGTTCTTCTGAATCGGATGAGTCTGTCGGGGACGGCAAAACAACCAATACAGGCGAAGATCCGGCAACAGGCGAAGATCCGGCAACAGGCGAAGACCCGGCAACAGGCGAAGACCCGGCAACAGGCGAAGACCCGGCAACAGGCGAAGATCCGACAACAGGCGAAGATTCTGAGACAAAGCCTGAGTGGGTTGCTGATATTCTGGATGTCGTTTTTAATGAAGATGGAACGGCAAAGAATATTGCACCGACTGAGCTCGAAGTGAAGAGAATCGAAAGCAATACAATCACGACGAGTTACCAGGAAATACTTGGTCGATATGTAACTTTTTTCAACAATCCTCTTGGGGGAACAGCATCCGGATATTATCGCGTCGATTATGCAGAGCATCCGGACATCATGGAAAAATTGAGTGATGGGCACAGTCTTGAGGCCCTTGTTCGGCTTGCTGTACCCAATGATGGCTCCAAAGAAGTCAAATATGTGTCATCCCATGAAGGTGGTGGTACCGGTTTGATGATAGGGAATGCAAGCAAAGGTCAGTCCTTGACATTTTTGCCTCATGTGGGTGGGGCATATCAATGGGTTACGAGTGACGTCAAACCAGCCCCTGGTCGTTATTATCATGTCGTGGGTGTCTGGAACAAAGATGAGAACAAGGCTTCGGTTTATGTTGACGGCGAACTGAAGAATACTGTGGAAACGAACGGAGACTTCAAATTTGGCTCAGAACTCTGGTTCTGTATTGGCGGAGATGCGACGCCATCGACTGGCCATAACTCTTGGAATGGGGATATTGCAATTGCCCGTGTTTACAGTGAACCACTGACTGCTGAACGCGTGAAAGCACTCTACGAGGAATCTAAAGCGGCCGGTGTGCCTGCTGAAACTCCTCTTGATTTGTCGGATGTCGATGCGATTGGAACGCTTCGTGTCAGCCATGGTTATAAATATTATTTTTATGGCAAAAATTTTTATGAGGGGGATTCCGTTCGATTTGAATCTTTAACAACAGGGCAGAGTTATGTTGCTTCTGCGACGATAGAAGCTGAACGGCTTGTCGTTATCATTCCCGATGATTTGGTTACTGACAAATATCGTTCTGTTCTCGTTCGTGGAAATAAAACGGCAGAACTTGTCCGGGGGAAAATAATAGTTTCGAAAGATGCACCGGTGACGACATTTCCTCGCGTTGTTGCCCATATGTGCGATATGGAATTTCAAACGGCGACTTATCCTTATAACTCTATTGCGGCATTGAAGCGTGCGCAGGATGCAGATGTTTATGCCGTTGAAATAGATATTCGCATGTCAAAAGACAAGGTGATCTTTGTTTCGCACAATGAAGACTTCAGTGGGATGGCGATTGCATCGAATAATGCTGCCGATTTGGATAAGCAAAAACTCAAGAATGGCGAGAAAGCACCGAGATTTTCTGAATTTTTAGAGCAAGCCAAAAAGAAGCCCACTGTTCGCGTTTTGGTGGATGTTAAATGGATTTCCGGTGTTGAAACAATGATAAAAAATGGAATTGCGCTTGTTGATGAAATGGGAATGAATGATCAGGTGGACTGGCTTGTGAGTTATTATCCAAATACGCTCATTGCCAGACAGAATGCGCCAGAAAATTCAACTGTTATGCATCTCGCTGGAAGTTCGAAATATGACAAACCGTATGAAACGATGATCGCGGATAATATTGTTCCGGATTATAGTTATGAATATACGTCGATGTATACTCAGGCAACGATAGATAAGGTTCACGAACTTGGAAGTGTTGTTGGAGTATGGACACCAGATTCGAAGGAACTGATTCAGAAATCGATTGATATGGGGGTTGATGCAATTACGACCGACATTGCTAAAACCATGC
>JAZRWV010000491.1:0-12099 GCA_045599925.1 Myxococcota bacterium | reverse complement strand
ATTTTAGTTTACAACGGCCTCCTCATAATTGCAATATCGCATATCGCTACCAATCCATGAATTGCAACAACTCAGCAGGGATGAATGCAAATCAACTGAAATGCAGGCACTAATTAAGTTTCTGAGAAATGTGGATGTGGCCCCATTTCTGCTTAACGAAAATATGGCTTAAGCTGCAATATTCGCATCGCAGCTTAAACATTGCGGATTCCAAAGGGCTTAGCCCTTTGGCGGAGTCCGGGGCAGATCCCCGGCTGAGAGTAACCAATATTCTCGTTTCACACCTAAATGAAAGTTGCGATTGCTATCACAATTCGGTACGATAGAAATGAGGTTCTTAACAGAACCGGCTCGAAACATCTCATTAGGGTTCCTGTGTGGAGGTTAACTATGAATTACCGAAAACTTGCTGTCACATTGCTTGCCTCTATTGGTTTCCTAGCATTCTTTGCCGGATGTGCAACAGATGAAAGTCCTAAAGATACAACGATGAACTATTGGGACAAAAAGAAAGGCGACTGCGAACAGGTTCTTACAGCCCCACACGCCTATTCACTTTCCCAGATCACACACTGCACAAAGCTTTGGGAATCCTATCGGTATGTCGACAATATTCCTCTCAAAGAACGTTCGATGTATGCGGTGGCATTTAGTACCGTCAGCCATAAAGCAACCGATCCATACGATCGCGGCATCGCTGATGCGGCTCTTGCACGTATCTGTATTCCACGCCACCCACTTGATTCATCCGGACAGGTCCGTGAAGAAATCCCAGATTCTCTGAACTGCGATAACAAAATTACCGATATTTCCATTTCCGGTCAGGCTGTTGCCTCTTCCAATCCTTATGCCCGCATCAAACAAACAAAAACCATTTCAGAAGTTTCTGATTCTGATGCAAAAGCCTCCAATGCGGCATATAAAAAAGCCACAGACGCACGCAAGAAAAAGAACCTGGGAAAAGCCATTTCCCTTTACAAAGAAGCTCTCTCCAAAAATCCATACAACGTTTCCGCCAAATATGATCTGGCCTGTGCGCTCTCTGTGGATGGAAATGAAAGCGAAGCCCTTAGAAACCTCGAAGAGCTCTATACATGGGATGATGCAGAAGCCGAACAGCGTATTGCCAAAGCTCGCACCGACGTGGATTTCGACAATATCCGCGACAATCCAAACTTTAAACTCATCACGGGATATGCCCGCATCGTCCTGATCAATGGCGCCAGCAGTATCGGCGCTGAACAGGTCGACAAAATGAAAAAGAAACTCGAAAAACGAAACGTTCCGGTTGCTGAAGTCGCCAAAAGCAATCGCATCGAACTTACACCCCAGATTTGGTATCGCGAAGGATTCGAAGATTATGCCTACCAGATAAAAGATATCCTTGCAATTCCAACCAAAGTGAGCGTCCAGTTGCTCCGCGATGGCGACCCCACCAATGACATTTTAATCGTCTGGGGACAGAAAGAAGCAGCAGCCGAAGGCTTCGGTCAGGATAAACCCGTTGTTCAGGGCAAGCGCGCTCAAGGCAGCGACAACAAACTCGACGATTTCGTTAAAAGTGTCGAAGACACGAAACAAAGTGTCGATCATACAAGAGATGTCGGTAAATCCCTTACTGACTTCAAATAATCGACTCGGTTTGGCATAATCACAGTAACAACACAGTCGACAATTCACAGAACAACCGCTGAAATCGGGACTCTCCCAGCTCAATAGTGACTCACATCGGGCCCTGCATCACCTGCAGGGCTCTAATTTTTCAAACAAATAAAGGTTAAAGATGAAAAAACTCCTTCTTTTCGCACTGACCGCTCTTTTCCTGACCTCTTGTTCTTCTGCCAACAATGTCAACGGACCACAAAATGCCCCGGAAACTCCAGCCCCCGCTGAAGCTGCTGCTCCGGCTGCCGAAGCTCCCGCAAAAGCCGCTCCTGCTCAGGATGACGCCACAATCGCTCGCCTGCTCCAGCCCGAAAACCTCAACGAAACCGCACCCGAACTCTTCGTCGTCGATGTCAAGACCACAAAAGGTCTCATCAAACTCGAATTGCACCGCGACTGGGCCCCAATCGGCGTCGATCGTTTCTATAACCTCGTCAAAGCCGGTTTCTTCTCTGATATCGCTCTTTTCCGCATGGTGAAAGGATTTGTCGTCCAGTTCGGCATTCACGGCTCACCTCTCGTCAGCAGCGTCTGGCGCGATGCCCGCATCGATGACGATCCCGTCAAAGAAACCAATGCAAAGGGCACAATTGTATTCGCGACTGCCGGCCCGAATACCCGTACAACACAGCTTTTCATCAACCTCAACGATAACGGCAACCTCGATCGCATGGGCTTTGCCCCACTCGGAAAAGTCGTCGAAGGCATGGATATCATCGATGCCCTCAATTACGAATATGCTGAACGCCCGAACCAGGGCCAGCTTCAGATGAAAGGCAATGCCTACCTCAAGGAAAAATTCCCCAACCTCGATTATATCGAGAGCATGACCATCGCTCAGTAAGGTTTGATTCTGGCAATGCGCCGCCTATCGCTTCGCAATACGGCTGGCGCACCGGGGCTCTTCACTGCGTTCAATACGCCCCGGCTCCTTTTGGAAGGCGGCTCTGCCGCCTTATTCCGCCACTCCGGAGTTTCTGTTATGATTCCAAATGCGTTCGAATGCATCATCCTCGGCATTTGCTTCATCCTCATCGCATCCCTCATGAACATGTTTCCCGTCTGCCGTTGGCTCGCTGAAAAAAAACTCAAATCTCAGAATGAAGCCAAAACAAACGAATAACCTCTTTTTTTTCGTTTTCAAACGCCTTTAAAGCCATTTTCCCGTGACGTCTCCTAAAAGACGCCAATCAACAGGAATAGAGGCAGTCATCAGGCTTTGGGAGAAATAGGTGGGGACTCATTTCTCGCATAACAAAAATAAGACTGACAAATAATAGTATACCAGCTAAAACATTATGGATTCTTAAGGGCTCAGCCCTTAAGTGGGGCACGGGGCAAAGCCCCGGCTAAATCGTAACATTCCATCGACAAAAACATGAAAAGTGAAGTCATTGCTGAAGCACTCAGGCCTTTTCTTCCCTTATTTGAAGCCTTTTCCAAAGCCGGTTTTCAGCTCTATGCCGTAGGCGGATGCGTCCGTGACTGGTCGATGCATCAATCCCCAAAAGATATCGATTTTACAACCGATGCCTTGCCGGAACAAACCAAACAAGTCCTCGCTCAAAATGGCTGGAAAGTCATCCCAGTTGGCGAAGTTTTTGGGACTATTGCAACCATCATCGACCGAAAACAGTACGAAATCACAACATTTCGCGTCCGAGAATCCTATACGAGAGGATCTCGTCATCCAATTGTCTGCTACGGCCGCGAACTCAGCCGCGACCTCGAACGACGCGATTTGACGATTAACGCAATGGCTGCAGATGCCGAAGGCAACGTCATCGATCCATTCGACGGACTCGGCGACATCGAACGCAGAATTCTTCGCGTTCCCCGAAGTTCCTACGAGCAGACACTCAGCATTTTCGGCGATGATCCGCTTCGCATTCTCAGACTGGCTCGCTTTAAGGCCAGACTTGCGTTCGATGTCGATCCGGATGCGACAAAAGCTGCTTCCGATATGGCCGGTTCCATTCTTACCGTCAGCCATGAACGCTGGTTTTCTGAAATCGACGGCCTGCTCCGCGCAAAAAGCTTCGAACAGGGCATTCAATGGCTTGAACAAACCGGAATCTGGCAGCTCATTTTGCCGGAATTCTGCGCATTTTCATGCATTTTCCATTCGTCGACGTCCCTTTCTGATGCAGAAATGCACGAAAATTCAAAAAATCTGTTTTCACAGACCATGCAGCGCATCCATCTTGCCCCTGCACAAGGCGATTTTCGCTGGGCGGCGCTCTTTTCCCTCCTCGGATATCCGGCTTCCAGCCGCAGCGGATGGGCCAGTCAGACCACCCAAATGCTCGCATTTGAAGTGCTTCAGAGACTCAAACTTGCAACGGCCAGAATTGAACACATTCTGCGCATGATCCGGCTTCTTCCCCCGGGCGAGCCGCAATATCGAACAGCCAGAGAATTCGCAATTGAACTCGGCGACGCCATTCATGACTGGAATGCATTTCAGGACATTTGCCTGAACAGCCTGCCAGCTGAATTTCAGCCATCTGAACGCGAACGCCTCGCACACTGGCGAAACGCCCTTGCGCCTTATCTCGAAAATCCTTCATCGGCTGAAGTTCAGCTCCCGAAAACGATTTCCTCCGCACTCGGCAATGCGCTCGGCGTGCGCGGAAAAACGCTGGGGCTCTGCATTTCCCAATGCCGCGACGCCGTCCTCGATGAATACCTCAGCGAATCCGATGACTGCGAAAAATTCGTTGCCTGGGTCCGGGAACACTTCGATAAAACCTAATCCAAAATGCTTAAACTCGAACATTTTACCTATGATTATGGCGGTCATAAAGCCGTAGATGACATCTCTTTCGAACTCAAAACGGGAGAAATTGCGGCTCTGATCGGTCCCAATGGTGCCGGAAAATCGACGACGATGAAAGTCATCACGACTCTTATGCGCCCGACATCCGGAAAAATCACTGTCGCAGGCTATGATGCCGTCGAAAATCCCATGAAAGTGCGGGAAAATCTCGGCTATCTCCCCGAAACCAACCCGCTTTACGACGACATGATCGTCCTCGATTTGCTCGAATCGATTGCAGCTCAGCGCCATATCCCTAAAAATGAACGAAAAACAGCCATCGATGATGTTGTTCATCAATGCAACCTCGCCGATGTGATGCATCAGCCCATTAACACGCTGTCGAGGGGATATCGACAGCGCGTCGGCATTGCTCTTGCCATCATTCACAAACCATCCGTTCTGATTCTGGACGAAGCCACAACGGGTCTCGATCCGAATCAAATCAAGGAAATCCGCGATCTCATTCTCGAAATTGGCCGCGATCGCACCGTCCTGATTTCAACCCATATTCTTCAGGAAGTGACAGCCATCGCAAAACGCGTCATTTTGCTCCATCACGGGCATATCGCCTGTGATGGCAATGTCGACGAACTCATTCGCGACGTCGCTGAAAAAACAAACAGCCCCAAAGCCACAATTGAAGATTTATTTACTTATTACACAAAAGAAATCACTGCATAAAACCAGAGATATTTCATGTTTACGATATATCGCCGCGATCTTTCGCGCATGATTCACTCCAATGTCGTCGGCATCATCATCGTTTTGTTTCTGATGATGATGGGAGCCATGTTTTTCATCGATTTTTTCGACAGCATTCAGGCCCTGAACCTGCGCAAATTCTTCTCGCAGGCCCCGCTTTTGTTATCGATTTTCTGTCCGGCACTGACGATGGGCATCATTGCCGATGAACGCAGCAAACAGACGCTCGATCTGCTTCAGACCATGCCGATTCAGACATGGAAAATTGTGCTGGCCAAGTTTTTCGTATGCCTGACGCTGCTCGGCATTGTCTTTTTCTTTACGCTGTCCTACCCGATTACACTTTCGACACTGGGACCGCTCGACTGGGGCCCCGTCATTGGCGGCTATATTGCACTGATTCTTCTTGGCGGCGGCTATATTGCTCTCGGAATCTTTGCCTCTGCCTGCACGAAAGACCAGATCACCGCATTTTTACTCGCTTTTTTTATGTGTTTTGCCCTCACTTTCATCCATCGCCTGTCGGTCGATTCCTCGGGCATGACAGCAACCATGCTCCAGAACTTGTCGGCAAATGCCCATTTTTCCAATATTGCAAGGGGAGTCGTCGATATCCGCGATATCTTCTATGCCCTGACACTTCAATTCTTTGCACTGACGGCGACCCAGCTGGTGCTGGATGCCAAGAAATACCCAAAAACGTAACATTTTTGCCAGAACAGGCTTTCATTCTTTAGATACTCATTTCATTCACACGAAAAGGGCGGCGTATGGCGAAAGCCATAGCCGACCTCAAGCCGGCCGTATTTGCGAAGCAAAAAGGGCGGCCCCACCACCACAAAGGCCATGAAAATGAAACACACCGCATCTGTGATTCTGTTTATTTCCGCCATTTTTGCCGCGAACACGACGTTTGCCGAACCCAAGGCCATCGACCCGGGAATTGAAATCAAACCGCCAGCCGAATACCTCGTCACCGAACTCGGCGATACACAGACTTTTAGCGTTTCACTCAGCAAGGCACCGTCATCCAAAGTCATTCTCAAGGTTGCTTCGTCGGATGCATCAGAGGGCAAAGTCGATAAAAATGAGCTAACGTTTATGCGCGAAAACTGGAATGTGCCGCAAACCGTGACAGTAACCGGTGTTGATGACAACGAAGCTGACGGAAATGTTCAGTTCAGCGTCAATCTTTCTCTCAAATACACCAAGGACAATGCATACAAATCGCTTAATTCCTACAGCATGACGTTTGAATGTCTCGATGACGAAGAAGCACCAAAACTCAACCTCGTCGACAAACTCGCAACCACTCTGGCCAACAATACCAAACGCGAAAAAGTCAAACTGCGCATCATGACGGCCAATACGACATCCGGCGAGGATCAGTCATACGACGAAGGGGAAGGGATAAGGATTTTCAAGGCAATGAAGCCGGATATCGTGCTCATTCAGGAGTTCAATTACACGAAAAACAGCATCAAAAGCTTTGTGACGAGCACGTTTGGTCCCGAATACTCGTATCATCGCGGCACGGGAGACATTCCCAACGGCATCATTTCCCGTTATCCGATACTTGAGTCGGGGTCGTGGAAATCCAATCGTGTCAGCGATCGGCAGTGGGACTGGGCCGTGATTGATATTCCGGGTTCGCGCGACCTGCTCGCCATTAGCGTGCATCTTTTTACGCAGGACAACGAAGCCGAAATGGAGCCGCTTCGCAAGCAGATTGAGAAGAAAATCGCAGCCGACAAGAAGAATTATTACATCATTTTAGGCGGTGATTTTAATCAGCCGAGCTGGGACCCGATTCAATCCCATTTCGGACGCATGTTTGAAGTCGGAAGTACATATGCCGATTGGCCGGCCGATCAGGAAGGCATGGTCAAAACGAATGCAACGCGACACAAACAAATCGACTATCTGCTTTGCAATCCCGATTTTTGTGCGCTCGAAACGCCAACCATCGTCGGCGACAATTCGTATCCCAAAGGCCATGTCGTGGATTCGCGCGTCTATCAAAAACGCGGAGAACTCAAAGATATTGCGCCGGTTAAACCCACGGATTCAACGGCAAACAAGATGCAGCACATGGCGGTAATTCGGGATTTTGAATATATTCCGGATAAGTAATTTTTATTCACTACGCTTTCGCGGCGGGGGCGTTCGATAGTGAACGCCCTAAAGGAGAGCCCGCACTACCCTTTCATTTTTCTTGCGGCTTCGGCTCTTTCTTCACAAATCTTTTTCCAGCTCGGAATCTTATCCAAAAGTGACACAAATTCCTTCATCAGAGCTGGAATATCGATGTGTTGCGGGCAAATCCTGGCACAAGCTCCGCATCCGATACATGCCGAAGGCAGTTTGTCATTCGGCAACGATTCCAGCCGCATACTGACGGTAAAATTCGGAGAAAACCGCGCATCGTTGAGCGAATTGAGAAGCGTCGGAATGTCGAGTTTTTGAGGGCATCCGTCGCAGCAATAGTGACAAGCCGTGCATGGAATGAGATTACCGAGTGTTTTGGCGATTTCGGCGAGTATTTCGGATTCCGAGGCTGTGAGAGGATTTCCACCTGAAAACGTCTGAATGTTGTCCTTCATTTGTTCGAGATTCGACATGCCGCTCAGAACGACTTTGACATTCGGAAGGTTTTGCAGCCATCGGAATCCCCAGGATGCTGTTGATTCATCGGGACGAACACTTCGCAGCAGCTGAGTTTGTTCCGGATTTAAAGAAGCCAGGCGTCCGCCGCGAACAGGCTCCATAACCCAAATCGGTTTTTGTCGTTCTGTTAAGAGTTCATAACGTGATTTTGCTTTTTGAAGCGTCCAGTCGAGGTAATTGAGCTGTATCTGACAGAACTCCATTTCGTCGCCGCAAAAATTGAGAAAAGATTTGAGTGTTTCGTATTCTGCATGCGATGAAAAGCCGAGGTGACGAATGCGACCAAGTCTTTTTTGTTCGACGAAATAATCGACGATTCCCCATTTGGGGGCGCGATAGACGTCGATACACGATTCACAGACGTTGTGCAGAAGGTAGAAATCGAAGTGTTCGACCTGACATTTTTTGAGCTGGTCTTCGAAAATTTCGGCGGGATTATAAGACTCTGCGTACTGGTGACCGGGATATTTGTTCGCGAGCAGGAATCGATCGCGAGGATGACGATTGAGAGTGCGTCCTGCGACGAGTTCTGATTTTCCGCCATGATAAGGATAAGCGGTGTCGAAGTAATTGACTCCATTCTGAATGGCGAAATCGACCATTTGATCAACGAGTTTTTCGTCGATAGAACCATCGGGATTCTGCGGCAACCGCATCATTCCGAAGCCGAGTCTTGAAATCTGAAGATCCTTAAATTGCGTGTATTGCATATGAATATCCATAGGAAAACAGGCCAAATATATATCTGGTCTTGAACGACGCCTTCAAGCATATATATATTTATCTTTATGAGCTATATTTTTGTATATTCTCAATAAAAACATTTTTAAATAAGGAAGGTCTGAATAATTGCAATTCCCCCTCATCCGCTGTTATGCGGCACCTTCTCCTCAGTGCACAATATGAAATGCGCAGCATTTCCCACGTAACCTTCCCCCACTTGTCACTTTGTGACATTCCCCCCTCTCCATAATGTACAAAACCTGTTACGGAGAGATGAATCTGGCAGAACAGCGAAGCTGATAGACGTGAAGGGGGAGGCATCCCCCTTCACAAGAGCCATTTTCTTCGCGATGGACGCGTTATTTGGGTACGGATTCCAGAGCTATGGTGTTTTTCAAAGATTTGAAGTACTCGATGGATGCCTTGTCAAAGCAGACACGGACTTGTGAATCAGAAGCAGAACCATTGCTAATGGTCTCCGGAATGTCCAGACACGAATTGCCTTCGGTACAGTCATAGTCGGAGTTGCAATTTTTCAGGCACATCGCCAAATTGATGTCAACCTCACCAATCAGAGCCAGCGTATTGACGAATTCCTCGTCAAATTTGTAGGAAATATACGTTGAACCATCGGGGCATTTTTTCAAAGATTCGGCGGCTTCGAAATCACCGGCTTCGAGTTTTTTCACTTGATCCTCGAGTTTTGAATAATTCTGGCTACTGCTATCAAAAACGCGTCTACCAATTTCACCATTAGGATTGGCATTTACATGGACTGCACCTGCAACCAGATAGCCTTTTTCCGAATGGAATTCGACATCAGTGAGCAACTTTTCGGCGAGCTCGTTGACCATGCCAAGCATGTCGGTGAATGAATAATTCAGCGAATCCTGAATGAAATCATTGATATACTTGTCGACTTCTGCTTTTTGTGAATCTGTCAGTTCAGCATAATCAAGATTGAAATTCTCAATGCCGTTTTCGTTGGCAAACTCCGACTGCATTTTGCGCACGATCGACATTTTATAGGAATCGACAATTGTGGAAATGGCATTCTTAATTTTTGATGAGGTTGAAATATCCGACAGATTAATGACGGAAGTCCGATAGCAACCAACCTGAAGCCCCGAACCTTCGAGCTGTGCATCAAGCGTACTTACAGCATTCTCGTTGGATGATACGATATTGCTTACCCCTGGGAAGAAATTCGGGATACTTACATTGACATCGTCATTAATGGCACTGTTCAACGGTTGAAGATGGGTGTTTCCATTTGTGAGCAACAAACTCTTGATATCGTTTGAATCAACGCTCCATGCACACAGCCCACTTTCGAGGCATTCACAGGCTGATCCGATGACTGAATTCACTGGTGTGAAACAGCCGAGTTCACCGTCAAAAGCGCTACAGACCTCACCGGCATTGCACTGGATATCGCCATCGATCCATGAGCCATTGCTGCATTCTCTCGTCCCCACATAGTCATCCGAATTAATACAAACTGATTTACCATGTTCAACGCTGACGCCATTATCATCGAGACAGCTTGCGGGAGCTTTGCATTCAGCGAATGCATTGTCTACACCCGCATCGGTGTTAAGACCGCAAAGCGTTTTGCCTTCAGCATTTTCGGCGCAGTTTGTTGACACTGCAGTGCTCCATTTGCCATCTTCACCGCAGGTATAAAGAGTGCTGGCATCTTCACCCTCGCCGCATTTGGTTGCATCTTTGGTGCAGATATCGGAATCGATGATGCAGGCATATTTGGCATCCTCGCCATCGCCATCGAGACCGCAGAGCGTTTTGCCTTCAATATCTTCGGCGCAGTTTGTTGACACTGCAGTACTCCATTTGCCATCTTCACCGCAGGTATAAAGTACGTTGGCATTTTCACCTTCGCCGCATTTGGTTGCATCTTTAGTGCATTTATCAGAATCGGTGACGCAGCTGGCAACATTATTATCGAGCACACAATGTGTATCCGAACCGCATTCTTCAACAATATTCCATAATTGGTTACTGCACTTCATAACGGAATTGTTCACACACTGAAACGTATCGTCAACGCACGGATTGATGCAGCGCCCTGCGATTTCACTGCAAATAAGCCCCTCGTCACACGTTTGAAGCATACGGAAGGTTCCACTAATTCCACAGATCGAATACCCCCCGTTATTACATTGAAATTCCCCAGGTTCGCAGATATCAGCCTGGCACATGATGCGTTCTCCCTTTTCATCATATAACCAAGTGCCACCATTATGATCCTCGGCATTCTTGTCATCGTTATTTTGGATAACAAACCCGTCTATACAATCCACATTATCGCCAGGATAGTCATCCACATACTTCCAAGTTCGGGATTCGTTACACGAAGAAAGCCAAGCTACGGCGACAATACACACCAAAGATATCATTGTTTTTTTCATAGACTGTTCCTTTTTTTTACCAAAGAGCTCACGCTCAATATTTCAGTAACTCACACGCAGACAAATCCATATTTGTGTACGCAATGCCAAGCCACGCAGAACTATCTGCGCTTATGGTAATGACCCAATCAAAGACTATTGTGCATCATTCATCTCCATCGAATCTCTAAATTTATGAACCTGTTCAAGGGTATCCGGTGAGAAACAGACTTTTTCATCGTGCCACAAAACACACGAATACCCTTCACTCACCCGACAATCGATGTCATCGGTACAGGTTTTAAGACACATGGGAACGTTCAGCGACAGCGAAATATACGATGTTGTCGATATCTTTTTATTCACGTGAATCAGCGTTGCCCCCTCCGGGCACAAAGCATTCCCAGCCTGCGAAGCATTGCCAACATCGAACTTTTGATTGATCAGATTAATCAGATTGGTCGAATTCAAAGCCATACTGACAATTGTACTCTCTGTCAGCGGACTCACGTCAGCATTCATGGCACCAGCAAAACAGTAGCCATTTGTCGCCGAAAACTCGATATTCAGCGCTAATGCATTGACGACATTATCGAGAAATACGAAAAGATTCTGATCTTTCGCGAAAGCTTTTAACATACTATTATTTTTAATACGTAACAGTGCACTACGAACATTATCCGTTGTGTTTAGAGAACCATCCCTAAAGCAACCGACATGCATACCGTCAGGTACCTGTTCAGCCAGTTTTTCACAACCAGTAATGCCGGAAGCAAAGAAATTCGGCACGATAATGGAATCCGAAGTCTGAATGTTAGCAGAAGAAACACCAAATTGCGTGAGGCACGAATTTAACTCATTCCCGGTTACCGTAATCAAGCAGTCATCGCCCTTGCAGGAACATGGTGCTCCAATGAACACGCAAGCGCCATTCAAACAGGCGAAATCACAGATCTCACTTTTGGACAGCCCGTCTTCGCACCACATGCGCGTTTGCGCATCTGTACACGATGCAGGCTCTGTTTCATCACAGCTCTCAGAGGGCGGCAGACATACTCCTTTTTGACAGCCGTTGCTGCAGAGCTGGCTCTTTTCTTCACCGTTTTCGCACCA